>NZ_JAFCXL010000006.1:67075-262234 GCF_049898325.1 Massilia sp. DWR3-1-1
TTGTGCGGAAGATTATCGTGGTCAGAGGACTTCCCCTGCGGGAAGTCCGGCTTGGGACTCGAAGCGATTCGCTTACAAGCGAATCGGCAGCCTACAGCATGTAGGCGAGTCCCGTCCGCTCCGCCAGCATCAAAGAAAAAGCCCCGCTTGTCGGGGCTTTTTCTTTGTGCGGAAGATTATCGTGGTCAGAGGACTTCCCCTGCGGGAAGTCCGGCTTGGGACTCGAAGCGATTCGCTTACAAGCGAATCGGCAGCCTACAGCATGTAGGCGAGTCCCGTCCGCTGCGCCAGCAGCTCAAAAAAGAAACAGCCCCGTTCGGGGCTTTTTCTTTTTTGCCAATCCAACCTTCCGGCACGGACCAATCAACGCTTGAAAAGTGCTTAAAACGCACCCCTAAACCTCACCCCCTCCTGCGCCCCATCCCCGCCAGCACCAGCAAGCCCCCCGCCAACAAGGCCAGCGAGCCCGGCTCCGGCACATTCACCGCGACCGCGTGCGCGCTATTGTTGGCGCTGGCACCGAGTTGCGTGAACAGCAAGCCGCCCGTCGCATCGTAGAACCGCACATCATAAATATCGCGGCCGCTGCAGCAGTCGGAGCGCCCGAAGATGGTGAGGCCACTCAGATCGAACGACGACGCAAAAGTAATCGTCAACATGTCGTTCACCCCGCCAGCCGAGTGAAAAATATTTGGAAACACGCCCGAAATGCTGCCATCGATGGCCGACGCGGCCGAACTGTTGGGGTGATTCGACGAACCCACGGCGGTCGCGCCCAGGCTGGCCAGCGCCACATCCAAACCGGTCCCCGCCTGTACCGCAATCACTTCAGCCACTTGCAGGTAGGGCTGGGAATATGCCGCTGCATTTTGTTTGATGATGATGGTTTTAACGCCAATGACATTGGCGCTGGCGGTGCCTGACAAGGCGGCTGACACTGCCAACACCGCGGCCAGCATGGAAACTTTAAACAGGTTCATGAATTGCTCCTAAGACGATACATTCGTAGAAGCAATTTACATGCCAATAATAAATATTCATTTCATTCAATAACTTAACAATAACCCTGACCAACATCGATACTGACTGTAAAGTATCCCGACAAATACTCAGCCACATACCACCTTCAATTGCCCCACCCCCACACTGACCCGATTCCGCCCGCCCGTCTTGGCGGCATACAAGGCATGATCGGCCCGTGCCAGCGCCGCATTGATATGTTCATGCGCATCAATCACCACCACGCCCACGCTGATGGTCATCGCGTACGCGCCCGCACTGGTGGGCAAGGGCGCCGCCGCCACCGTCATCCGCAAGCGTTCCGCCGCCAGGATCGCGCCCTCCAGGTCGGTCGCCGGCAGCACCAGGGCAAATTCCTCGCCGCCCAGCCGTCCCATGATGTCGTGGTCGCGCAACGCCGTCCCGGCCGTCGCAGCGAACAGCACCAGCGCCTCATCCCCCGTGGCATGGCCAAAACAATCGTTGATCCTTTTAAAATGATCGATATCGATCATCATCAAGGCAATCGGGCTGCACTGGCGCCGTGCCAGCATGCGGGCGCTGTCGGTGCGGTCAAAAAAGGCATGCCGGTTGATCAGGCCCGTGAGGCTGTCGATGGTGGCCAGTTGCACCATGCGGGCGTCATCTTTCTCCTTGCACAGCAATAGAAAGCCGAAGCCGTTGACGATCATCAAGATGTAGCCGGCGATGAAGGTGGCGTGGTGGGCGCCCGCGGCCGACAACAGCGAGGCGTGCGTGTGGCCCAGGCCATGCCAGGCGCGCACCGCCATCGCCACGGCAAACACCAGGTTGTTGACCCCGATCAGGCGCTGCAATACAGAGCCGTGCGCGCCCGGGCGCAGCAGCAGCCACGCCATCGCCAGACTGAACAGTCCCAGCGCCATCGACATCAGCACCATCCCTTGCACGGCATCGAGCCGCAGCGCCTGGGCGCCGTACAGCGCCAGCAAGGCCAGCGCCGTGAATGGCAGCAGCGCCACGGCCCAGCGCGGCAGAGCGAGAAACACGCAATACGCCGCCAGCTCGAGCGCCGTGCCGATCATCAACAAGGCATTGCCCGTCGCCACCAGGGCCGACCACGCCAGCTCCGGCTGCAGCCATCCCACCAGGTGCGCAGCGCCCTGCACCAGCCGCGCGCCCGCCCAGATGCGCATGGCCGGATGCGAGGCGGCACCGCGGGCATAGCCGGCCATCAATAGCGCGAAGCCAATGTTGCCGATACCAAGCACCAGCATGAAAGTACGAATATCGATCACGGATTTTCCTCGGCAATGCTGCCGGCGCCCTGCCCCTTGGGTGGCGCCGGCGGCGTGTCAGGGAGGCGCTGGCGGCCACCTGGACGCCCATACCAAAACAATCACAAACATTGCCCTGAGGAACTATAATAGCCTAAAATAGCTAGCCTGTCGTAAAAACAATCAGGCGCGTGCATGACGCCCGGACGAAAAAAAAGCAGGTTCAGCGAACCTGCTTTTACAACGTGATCAACACTGATGGTCAACGCTTATTTGCGCCCTGCCCGCGGCTTGGCGGCGACACTGGCTGGCTTCGGCCTCGATTTGATGGTCGACAGGATGGACGGGCGCACCTTGGACTCGGGCGCAATGAACGGCGTGGGCGCGATCGCCCGCGCGCTGGCGCGCTTCGGTGCGGCGGCGAACTTGTCGAGGGTGCCGGCGCCGGAAGTCTGGCGCTTGCGTTCGCCGGCGGCCAGGCCGCCGTCTTCCGAAGCTTGCCAGCTTGGCACCAGGTGGCGGTCGCTGTTGCCGATCAAGTCGCCACGGCCCATGGTGACCAGGGTTTCGCGCAGGATCGGCCAGTTGGCCGGGTCCTGGTAGCGCAGGAAGGCTTTGTGGGCGCGCCGCACCTTGCCGCTGCGCGCCGTTTCCACCACTTCCGAGTCGGCCGTGACCTTTTTGAGGGGATTTCTGCGCGAGTGGTACATCGTCGTGGCCATCGCCATCGGCGTGGGCATGAAGGTCTGCACCTGGTCGAGCTTGAAATTGTTCTTCTTGAGCCACAGGGCGAGGTTCAGCATGTCCTCGTCCGTGGTGCCGGGATGGGCAGCAATGAAATACGGGATCAGGTACTGCTTCTTGCCCGCTTCCAGCGAGAACTTGTCGAACATGGCCTTGAACTCGTCGTAGGCGCCGATGCCCGGCTTCATCATTTTCGACAGGGTGCCCTCTTCCGTGTGCTCGGGCGCGATTTTCAGCAGGCCGCCCACGTGGTGGGTCACCAGTTCCTTGACATATTCGGGCGAGCGCACGGCCAGGTCATAGCGCAGCCCCGAGCTGATCAATACCTTCTTGATGCCGGGAATGGCGCGCGCCTTGCGGTACAGGGAGATCAGCTTGCTGTGGTCGGTGCCCAGGTTGACGCAAATGGTCGGGAACACGCAGGACAGGCGGCGGCACGATTCCTCGATGGACTTTTCCTTGCAGGCCAGCCGGTACATATTCGCGGTGGGGCCGCCCAGGTCGGAAATGGTGCCCGTGAAACCCTTGGTTTTATCGCGGATGTGTTCGATTTCGCGCAGGATCGACGGCTCGCTGCGGCTCTGGATGATGCGCCCTTCGTGCTCGGTAATCGAACAGAAGGTACAACCGCCGAAGCAGCCGCGCATGATGTTCACGGAAAAGCGGATCATGTCCCAGGCGGGGATCTTTGCCTTGCCATAGCTGGGGTGCGGGGCGCGCGCGTAATTCATGTCGTAGACGCCATCCATCTCGTCCATCGCCAGCGGCAAAGGCGGCGGATTGAGCCAGACATCGCGCTCGCCGTGCGCCTGCACCATGGCGCGGGCATTGCCCGGGTTCGATTCGAGGTGGAACACGCGCGAGGCGTGGGCGTACATGACGGGATCGTCCTTGACGACATCGTAGGCGGGCAGGCGCACCACGGTTTTATCGTGCTGCTCCTTGGCCAGCGCCAGCCGCTCTTCGCGGCTCATGATGCGGATCGGCTTGATGACGTCGGGCGCGACGGCGTTGTTGTCGGTGGCGCAGGCGGTCTTGTCTTCCTGGGCCATGGCGTACGGGTTCGGGTGCACATCGACCTTGCCGGGCACGTCAACGCGGCTGGAATTGGCCACCGACCAGTCCTCGGCCGGCAACCAGCCGGACGGCACCATGAAGGCGGTGCCGCGCAAATCCTTGATGTCGCGGATCGCTTCGCCCGCCGCCAGGCGGTGGGTCAGGTCAACCAGGGCGCGCTCGGCATTGCCAAACAACAGCAGATCGGCCTTCGAATCGGGCAGCACGGAACGGCGCACCTTGTCGGACCAGTAATCGTAGTGGGCGATGCGGCGCAGCGACGCTTCGATCGAGCCGATGATGACGGGCACGTCCGGAAACGCTTCGCGGGCGCGCTGGGCGTACACGGTGACGGTGCGGTCGGGCCGTTTATTCGGCTCGCCGTTGGCGGTGTAGGCGTCGTCCGAGCGGATCTTGCGGTCGGCCGTGTAGCGGTTGACCATCGAATCCATATTGCCGGCGGTGACGCCGAAATACAGGGTCGGCTTGCCCAGGATGCGGAAGGCCTCGGCCGAGTGCCAGTCCGGCTGGCTGATGATGCCGACGCGAAAACCCTGCGCCTCCAGCAGGCGGCCGACCAGCGCCATGCCGAAGCTGGGGTGGTCGATATAGGCGTCGCCGGTGACGAGGATGACGTCGCACGCACCCCAGCCCAGCGCGTCCATTTCGGCACGCGACATTGGCAGGAAAGGCGCAACAGCAGCGCGGCTAGACCGCTTGGGGACGGTCGCAAACAGATTGATTGGGGAGCTCATTGGGCAGCATTGTACCGGAAAATGCGCCGCACAGCCGCCGACGGGCCCGACAAGGCGGGCCGGCGTGGCTGAAAAACCGCTTACATTTCAATAACTTGTGCTACTGCCGCCATCAAATGCCCATGCTCGAAAGCATATTGCCCAGTTCGCGCAGGGCCGGCTCCAGGTGCGGGTGCTTGACGGCGAACTTGGCCGACAATTCCTGGCTGCGCTCGGCCAGGCCGTAGGTGCTGCTTTCCGGGGTCTGGTCGACGGTCCCGGCGGCCAGGCGGCGCTCGAGCAGGGTCTTGATGTCGCCGTCGAGGCGGTGCAACAAGTCTTTCAGTTCGGGATCGACTTCGCCCGTGCTGGCGATATCGTTGTGCAGGGTTTGCAGGCGTTGTTGCAGCTGGGCTGCGTGGTCGTTCGACATGATGGTCTCGCTTGCGGTGTTTAGTCGGTGAATCGGGTGTCGAGATACAACTCTTCGACCTTGGTGCGTGCCCACGGCGTCTTGCGCAAAAACTTCAGGCTCGATTTCACGCTGGGCTCACTGATAAAACAGTTGATGTCGATGCGCTGGCCCAGTTGCTCCCAGCCGTAATGCTCGACCAGGCGCAGCAGGATCGCCTCCAGGGTGATGCCGTGTAAATCCTGGGTGCTCATGGGGCGGGTCCTCGGGTGTGTTCATAAAAAGTATATACCGCTTTGGGCGCGCCACGCGACACGTGCGGCGCGCCCGTGCTGATGCTTACTGCGCCGTCAGGCCACGCCGTTCCAGCAGCGGCGCGATGGTGGCATCGCGGCCGCGGAAACCGTGGAACATTTGCATCGCATCCATGGTGCCGCCCCGCGAGAGCAGCATCTTGCGGAAGGTGTCGCCATTCTTGCGCTGCAAGCCGCCGTTTTCCTTGAACCATTCGACGGTGTCGGCATCGAGTTTTTCGGCCCACAGGTAGCCGTAGTAGCCGGCCGAGTAGCCGTTCGAAAACACGTGCGAGAAATAGGTGCTGCGATAACGGGGCGGCACGGGGGCGAAATCGAGCCCCGCCTCTTTCAGCGCGGCCGACTCGAACGCGAGCACGTCGGTGGGGATTTGCGCCGGACTGAGCTGGTGCCAGCGCTGGTCGATCAGCGATGCCGCGATGTATTCCATGGTCACGAAGCCCTGATTAAATTTCTTGGCAGCGATGACCTTGTCCAACAAGGCCTTGGGAATCGGCGCGCCGGTCTTGTAGTGCTTGGCGTAATTGCCCAGCACCTCGGGCCAGACCGCCCACATTTCGTTGACCTGCGACGGAAATTCGACGAAGTCGCGCGGCACGCTGGTGCCGGAAAAACGGGGGTACTTGACGTTCGAGAACATGCCGTGCAGGGCGTGACCGAATTCGTGGAAGGCCGTCTTGACCTCATCGTAGGTCAGCAGGGTCGGCTCGCCGGCGGGTGGCTTGGGAATATTGAGGTGGTTGGCGACGACCGACCGGGTGCCCAGCAAGCCCGATTGCGAAACGTATTCGTTCATCCAGGCGCCGCCCCGTTTATTGCTGCGGGCGTACATATCGGCCAGGAAGATGGCCAGCGGCTTGCCGTTGGCGTCGTAGACATCGAACACGCGCACGTCCGGGTTGTACACGGGCAGATCCTTGCGCTCCTTGAAGGTGATGCCGTAGAGCTTGGTGGCGGCAAAAAACACGCCATTGGTGAGCACATTGTTCAGCTCGAAATACGGCTTGAGCTGGCTCTCGTCGAAATTGAACTGGGCCGCGCGTACCTGGCTGGCGTACAGGTCCCAATCGGCGGCGCCCACCTGGAAGCCGCCCTTGCCGGCGTCGATGATTTTCTGGATATCGGCCGCTTCCTTGCGCGCATTGGCGACGGCCGGCTTGCCCAGTTCGGCCAGCAGGCCGTTGACGGCGGCGGTGGTCTTGGCGGTCTGGTCGTCGAGCGAGTAGGCGGCGAAGTTCGGATAGCCCAGCAGCACGGCCTTGTCGGCGCGCAGCTTGGCCAGGCGCAGCACATTGTTGCGGTTGTCGAACTCGCCGCCGCGGCTGCCGCGCGCCAGCGACAGCGCCATCAGGCGTTCACGCACGGCGCGGTTGCTCAGTTCGGCCAGCGGGGCCTGGCCCGTGGTGTTGCCGACAGCGACGACGAATTTGCCGTCGAGACCGCGCTTTTTGCCTTCGGCGGCGGCGGCGTCGATGGCCGCTTCGCTCATGCCGGCCAGTTCGGCGCGGCTGTCGACCACCAGTGCCGAGGCGTTCTGCTCTTTCATGACGTTCTGGGTGAATGCCGACTGCAGGGCCGCGATTTCGCCATTCAAGGCTTTCAGGGTGTCCTTGTCGGCCGTCGACAGCCTGGCGCCGGCGCGCTCGAAGTCCTTGTTGTAGCGCTCGAGCAGGTACAGCGATTCGGCGTCCAGGCCCAGGCTGGCGCGCTTGTCGTACAGCGCTTTGATGCGCGCATACAGGGCGGGGTTCAAATAGATGGCGTCATTGTGCGCGGCCAGCTTGGGCGACATGGCCGTGTCGATGGCGTCGAGCTGGTCGTTGGTATTGGCCCCCTGCAAATTCGAGAAGACGGCCGACACGCGTGCCAGCAACTGCCCCGAGCGCTCCATGGCCACGACGGTGTTGTCGAAGGTGGCTGCCTTGCGCTGCCTGGCGATGCCGTCGATCTCGCGCAACTGCTCGCGCATGCCGGCCTCGAAAGCGGGCGCAAAGTCGGCGTCACGGATCTTGTCGAAGGCGGGGTACTGGAACGGCAAGGTGCTGACCTTGGCGAAGGGATTCGACGCCGGCAGGGGTGCCGCGACGGGGGCGGACACGGCGACGTGGGACATGGCAAGACTTGCGGCAGCGACGATCAGCAGGTGGGGACGGTTCATGGCATCTTTCACAGGCGGAGGAACGTTGCCGCCAGGTCAGCAGCAACGATTGAGCCGTCGATCATAGCAGCGCCCGTCCATTCCCGCTATTGGACGATGCGCCGTTCGATGCGGCGATCGGGCGCCAGCCAGATCAGCGCCACGATCACATACATGGCAAAGCCGGCCAGCGGCCAGGGCGTCGACAGGGCGATGCCGGCAATATAGAAGCCGATCGATAGCCAGCCCTTGCGGTCGATGCCGATGGCCTCGGCCAGCGCGCGGTTTTCCGGGTGATGGCGGGTGAGCACGCGCGCCAGGATGGAGTAGGCCACTGCGCACATCAGCAAGATGACGCCATACGCGGCCACGGGCGCCGCCTGAAAATGGTTTTCGCCCATCCAGGCGGTGACGAAGGGAATCAGGGACAGCCAGAACAGCAGGTGCAGGTTCGCCCACAAGGCGCCGCCGCTGATTTGTTGCACGATGTGCAGCATGTGGTGGTGGTTGTTCCAATAAATCCCCACGTAAATAAAGCTGAGGACGTAGCTGCCGAGGACGGGCAGCAGCGGCAGCAGGTCATTGAACGCGGCGCCGTGCGGGACCTTCAGTTCGAGGACCATGATGGTGATGATGATGGCGATGACGCCGTCGCTGAATGCCTCAAGCCTGCCTTTGCCCATCTCTGTGCTCCATGTTCTTTGGGGATTGCTTGTCACTACAATCGATTGTCAGAGATTAGCCGGTGCAGGCGTCGCATCGTCCTCGACGTTGGCGCTGTATATATCGAGGCCAAGTTCAATTCCCCGCTCCGCCAACAGCGCCATGACATCCGGCGCCAAGGACAGGCCATCGTTCAAGCCTTGCATGAACAGACCGCAATAAACATCGACTTCAAATTGATGCACGAGTGACTTCCAGACGGCGAGGTCAGATTCAACTTGCGATAACAGCCAACGAAGCTGTCCATTGACATCCTCTGGCGCTGTTTGCTCGGCGATCAATCGCCAATTGCCGCACTTTACGACGCGCTCACGCCCGGACTGGTAAGGAATCACCTCACCCGTTCTCTCTGCCACTGTCGGAGCACATCGCAGGATTCGGCTTACTTCTTCCGGGTCCAGATCCTCGCCGAAAAGACGCAGGCATGCTGCCGAATGATGTATTTGCGCCATCGCTCTTCCTGTCGAATTTTAAGTAAAAATCAAAGATTCCGCACCGTGAAGGCGATCAACCCGAGGCAAATTCTCAGCGAACGATTTCCCGCAATCGCCGATGAGCGTATTGCGCCAGATAATTCAAAAAAGATGCCGGTAGATTTTGCCCTATTTACAACGCGCATACATCAAGGAGGCGCGCGGCGTGGCAGCAAGGTTGGGCAGTACCATGTGCCGTTCGAGCCGGCCTTCTCTGGCGAAACCGGATTTTTCCAACACCCGCGCAGATGCGTGATTTTCCGTGTCGCACGTCGCCTGCACGCGAAAGCACGCGGGCAGCGCCAACGCCACGTCGGCAAAGGCGACCAGTGCCTCCGTCATCAGGCCCGTCCCCCAAGATGCGCGCTGCAGCACATACCCGATGTCGATCGTGCCTGCGAGGAGGCGCGCTTCCAGCATACCGATCGGGACAGCATCATCGTCGCGCCGCGTGAGGATATAAGGCCGCCGCTGCCCGCTGTCCCATTGCTGCTTGCAATACGCAATGAACGCTTCGGTTTCACCAATCGACTGATGGGGGCGCCACACCATGTATCGCGCGACCTCCGGGTCTTGCGTGTAAGCGTCAAAGAGGTGGCTGGCATCGGCATCACAGGGCGCACGTAAAGTGAGCCGGTCTGTCTGAATCAGGTTTGGAAGCAACATTGAGATTGGTGAAGTTCTGGTGGTTGAGGACGTGTCGTCAGTGTGCGCCCCCCTCTGGTCGGATCGCCACGCCGGAGCTCATTGTCGTACCACTGGCCGCCATGCCCGCGATAACATAAAAACCGCAAATACCAGCTCCAGCAATGCACCGACGCCGGCGGCAATGGCGGGTGCGAGGGCGGCGAAGCCGGCGCCGATGCCGGCGACGATCAGGCTTGCCCCCATCAGCCAGTACACCGGGCTGCCATACATGCTTGCGAAGACCAGGTAGCGGCTGCCGATGACGGCCATCATCGCGGGGAAAAATACGCCAGGGCTCGACAGGTACAGCCCATACGCCATGGCGCAGCACAGGATCAGCCAGATGGTCGAGGCCGCGCCGAGCTGGTTCAGGGCGTTGTCCTTGCCCGTCCTGGCGGGGCGTCCCAGCGCCTTCGTCAACAGGGCGCTCGCGGGATAAATGAGGGCGCCGCCAATGAGCAGCGTCCCTACCGCCGGCTTCAGGCCCAGCCGGTGGCACACCAGCGCGGCGGCCATCCACACCAGGGCCGATACCAACACGCCCGGCGCGCCGTCGTAGTGCGCATGGCGCATCTCGCGTTGCTGCTCTTCGGATATAGCTAGTTTCATCGTGCGCTTTCTGCGTGGAAGATGCCCGCTGGTGAAGTGTGGGACGGGCAGGACGCCCGTGTTCGCCCATGCCTTGAAAAAAATTATGCCTGGACAGTGTCAGCGCGCCCGGCCCGGCCAGGGCGCGCATCAATTCTCCATCATTCACGATCGCGCGCCGGCCCTTGCCTTGCCAAGCCCCTGGCAATACTTAACAGCGCTTCGCGCCCTGTGTCATCGACACGGGGGGCACGCAGTGTGTAACTGATGCCATGGGCGAACCACGCCACCGTGCTGACGGCCCGCGTGCCACTGCCCTGCTTGCTGACGAGCACGGCCGGCGCCCCATTGACGTCCGCGTTGATCATTTCTTTGGTAGAAATGACGCCGCCGCCAGATTTCGTCAGATCCATTTCTTCCAGCACCACATAGCCCAGCGTCGGGTGCGCGAACATCCGCTCCAGTCCCGTCCAGCCACGGCCGACATAGGTGCCGCAGGGCGCCGCCCCCACCGGGGACAGTCCCCGCAGCGAGGTCGCGTCGACATTGGCGGGCGCCATGTTCAGCCCGCCATTCGCCAGCAATTGCGCAAAATCTGGCGCGCGTGCACGGTATTGGGCTGCCAATGCGGCGAAGTCCGGTATCTGGTCGTCGCGCACGGGAATCACCTTGTGCTCCCTCATCAGGCGCACCTGTTCCAGCAAGGACTGCCTGATCGACGCTGGCAGATGCTGTTCGTCGATCGACTTCACTGAAAACTCACCCGCCGCCGGCCCCGACTTGGCCTCTTGCGCGCTGGCATATCCGGCAAGCGAAAGGGCAGCGACAAGGCCGAACATGCTTGCGACAGGCAGTGTTTGCATGGTCAATAAAAATTGGTTTTTAGTTAATTGAGTGTAGCGCAGATTGGCGAGGCCCGGAACATTTCTACCCGGGAAAAGGCAGCGCGCTCTTTCTCTCAATAATGTGGCGGCACCTCGTGCGGGCCAGCGCCCGGGGTGGTGTGCGAGGCATTGCGGATGTGCTCGGCCAGGGCATTGACCATCGCTTCGAGCTGGTCGATGCGGCGGGTTTGCTGGTAGACCACGTCGTTGAGCGAGTCGACCAGGTCTTCCTGGTGCGCCAGCTTGATTTCGATGGCGACAAAGCGCTCTTGCTCACTCATGTACTGCTCCCCCTGAAAAAACCGTCATTATGCGCGATGGCGCCGAATTGGCAGATCGACACGTCTTATGCGCGCTAGCGCACGGACTGGTTAATGTTTCCATTGCAAAATATACGCATGGAAACTATTTTGCCTTCTTCCGACGCCACGCCGCCGGATCCACAGGGACGGCCCGCGCCTGCCCCGCCGACGCCGGCTGGGCGGCCCGATCATTTAACGGCGCAAAAAGTCGAGGTCGGGATCATCCTGCAAGCGATGCTGGGCACCCAGGCCGCCATCGAATACATGCACAGCAATGCGATCAACCACCGGGTGGTGGCGCGCGTGCTCCATCAGCCCGAATTGCGGCGCGGGCGCCATGATGCGCACGGCATTCGCGTGTCAATGTGATTCAATTATGCGCGTTCGCGCATAATTGGCTTACTGGGGCGGCAGCGGCCGCGGCGTTGCCAGCAAGGCCTTCAGGCTGGCCAGCCTGTCCTTCGGCGAAATAATTTCCGTTTCCATGGGCGCGGCGTCGCCCACGTCGAGCGCCATTTCCTTGATGAAGCGCGACACGTCGCAGTGCACCTGCTCGCCGGCCCGCTTTCGCTGCTTGCACCAGGTAATGTGCAAGGTGCGCTGCGCCCGCGTGATGCCCACGTACATCAGGCGGCGCTCTTCCTGCACGCGCGCGCCGATGGTCTCGACGGAGGCGTCGGGGTCGCCCTTGTGCGGCAAGATGCCCTCTTCGACGCCGACCAGGAATACGTGGGGAAACTCGAGTCCCTTCGAGGCGTGCAAGGTCGACATGCGCACGGCGTCCGGCTCTTCGTCCTTGCCTTCCAACATCGTCATCAGGGCCACCATCTGGGTCAGTTCCAGCAGGTTTTTTTCTTCTCCCGACTTGTCCTTGCCGCCGCAACCGCGTTCCTTGAGCCAGTTGGTAAATTCGAGCACGTTCTGCCACTTGCTCTGGGCCGCGCGGTCGTCGAACATATCGTAGAGATAGGACTCGTAGCTGATTTCCTTCATCATGTCGTCGAGCACGGCCGCGGCATTTTCGCCGCTGCCGGACGGCCCCGGGCGGCTCGCGCGCGACTCCAGGTTGTTGATGAAATTGCAGAACTGGCGCAGCGGCAGCAGCTGGCGGTCGGCCAGTTTCGCCTCGATGCCGCCTTTTAAGGCCGCCTCGAACAGCGAACAGTTCCACTGCTTGGAAAACGCCCCCAGCACCTCCAGCGTCGCCATGCCCACGCCCCGCTTGGGGGTGGTGACGGCGCGAATGAAGGCCGGATCGTCGTTCTCGTTGGCGACCAGGCGCAAATAACTGATGATGTCCTTGATTTCGGCCTTGTCGAAAAAACTCTGGCCGCCCGAAATCGTGTACGGAATGCGCTCCTTGCGCAGCGACTGCTCGATCACGCGCGCCTGGTGGTTACCACGGTACAAAATGGCGTAATCGGACCACTTGTTCTTGCGCTGAAACCGGTCGGCCGAAATCATGATGGCGATCTGCTCGGCTTCCTGGTCGTCGTTCTGCATGCCCAGCACGCGGATCGGCTCGCCCAGGCCGTGCTCGGACCACAGCGATTTTTCAAAGATCTTCGGGTTATTCGAGATCACCGCATTGGCCGCCTGCAGGATCCGCGTCGTCGAGCGGTAATTTTGCTCGAGCTTGATCACTTTCAGATCGGGGAAATCGACGCTCAGCGTTTTCAGGTTTTCCACCGAGGCCCCGCGCCAGGCATAAATGGCCTGGTCGTCGTCGCCGACGGCGGTGAACATGGGCTTTTTATTGATGCCCGTGACGAGCAGCTTGACCAGTTCGTACTGGCAGGTATTGGTGTCCTGGTATTCGTCCATCAGCAGGTAGCGCAGGCGGCGCTGCCATTTGTCGCGGATCGGATCGTTATTACGGAACAGTTCGACGGGCAGGCGGATCAGGTCGTCGAAATCGACCGCCTGGTAGGCCGACAGGGTGGCGACATAGCTGCGAAACACCCGCGCCGCCTGCGCCTCGTCCTCGTCCTGCGCATCGCGGATGGCGTCTTCCGGATCGATCAGGCCGTTTTTCCACAGCGAGATGGTGTTCTGGATGCGCCGGATCAGCTGCTTGTCGGTGGTGATGGCCAGATCCTGCACCAGGCCGTAGCAGTCGTCGCTGTCCATGATGGAGAAGCGGTCCTTCAGGCCCACCCCGGCCGCCTCCTGGCGCAGGATTTTCACGCCCAGCGAGTGAAACGTCGACACCGTCAACTGCTTGGCCTGGCGCGGCTGCTTGAGCAGCTTGGCGATCCGCTCCTGCATCTCCAGCGCCGCCTTGTTGGTAAACGTCAGGGCGGCGATGGTGCGCGGGTCGTAGCCGCGGTCCTCGATCAGGTGGGCGATCTTTTGCGTGATCACGCGCGTCTTGCCCGAGCCGGCGCCGGCCAGCACCAGGCAGGGGCCGTCGAGATAGATCACGGCTTCGCTCTGGGGAGCGTTCAGGCCGAACTTGGGGGCGGAGGACATCGGGGGGCACTTTGCAGGAGATCAGCCAATCATTGTACAGCCAGCCCGGCGGTGCACCGGGCGACGGGCGGCGCAGGGGACGACAACGGCGCCCCACTTGCGCTACCATTTGCCCTTGGCGCAAAAGGCGCAGCAGAGGCTACCCATGAAATTTGAACACCTGATTGAAATTAACGACCCGCTCAACCCCCTGATCGATAGCCTCACCCGCGAGCAGCTGTGGCGCGGCCTGGTGCTGCACGCCGAGTCGCCCAAGCTGTTCGTGCCGCACCTGGACGAGTGCGCCATCAGCGCGCGCGATGCGGACGGTTTTACGCGCCTGCGCCGCTTCGGCCAGTTGCAGATCGAGGACCGGGTGTTCTTGACGCCCCTCGACGAGGTGCGCTACGAAGTGCACGCGCAGGGCGACATCAGCGCCTCGAGCCTGCGCGTGACGATCGAAGCGCCCGGTGACGCCGTGCTGTTCGTGCGCTTCAAGTACGACGACGGCCATGACGCCGCCACCGACCAGGCCAACGCCATGTACGACGAGTTCAAGAAATCGGCGTACCAGGAAGCCGACATCGACGCCATCCGCATCGTGCGCGAACTGGCGGCGGCGGGACGGCTCGACGCCAGCTACCTGAACTGAGCGCGCCGCCCCGCGGCAGGCTCAGACGCCGGGGGCGTCACCCGCCACGGCGATATCGGACGCATCCCTGACCAGTTCCTCGTGCAGGTGGCGCAGCGCCGTGCGCAGCCCCTCCTCCACCACCGGGTGATAGAAGGGCATCTCGAGCATCTGCTCGACCGTCATGCGCGCCTGGCAGGCCCAGGCCAGCAGGTGGCCGATGTGCTCGGCGCGGGGGCCCACCATTTCGGCACCTAAAAAACGCCCGGTGCCGTATTCGCCGTAGACGCGCAGCAGGCCGTGGTTTTGCAGCATGACGCGGCTGCGCCCCTGGTTCTCGAACGACACCATGCCCAGCGCGAACTTCGGCTTGCCGGCCGCGCACAGGGCGCGGTAGCTCTCGCCCACGGTGGCGATCTGCGGCTCCGTGAAGGCCACCGCCAGCGCCGTGCGGCGCAGGCCCGGGCGCACGTCGGGAAAGCGGCCCGCGTTGTCGCCGGCGATGCGGCCCTGGTCGGCCGCCTCGGCCAGCAGGGGGCGCTCGTCGTCGGCGTCGCCGGCGATAAAAATGTGGCTGCCACCGCACTGCATGGTGCAGCGGTCGAACAGGGGGATGCCGTTCCGGTCGAGGTCCAGGCCCGTGTGTTCGATGCCGATGTCGCCCACGTTGGGCGTGCGCCCCGCGGCCGCCAGCACGATCTCGAACTGGTCGGCGTGCGCGGCGCCGCTGGCGTCCTCGGTGTGCAGCACCACCCCGCCGCCCGCGGCCGGCTCGACCTTGACGATGCGCTGCTGAAAACGGATGTCGAGCTGAGCGCCGAACACGCGGGTGGCATTGTGCAGCACCTGGGGATCGCTGATCTGGGCGATGCTGCCGCCGCGCGCGAAAAAGCTCACGCGCACGCCCAGCCGCGCCATCGCCTGGCCCAGCTCGAGGCCGATCACGCCGGTGCCGATCACCGCCATCGATGCAGGCAGGTCGGGCAATTCAAAAATGTCGTCGCTGCTGATGATGGCGCCGCCGCCCGCCTCGAGCACGGGCAGCCGGGTGGGCGTCGAACCGGTGGCGATGACGAAGCGGCTGGCGTTGACGAGCGTGTGATCGTCCACCTGCAGCGTGCGCGGACCGGTAAAGCGGGCGTGGCCTTGCAGCTTGTCGCTGTCGGCGATGGCGTCGACGCTGTCGATGACGAAGCCGACGAAGCGGTCGCGCTCGGCCTGCACGCGCGCCATCACGGCCTTGCCGTCGATGCGCTTGTCGCCCGCGTGCACGCCGAAGGCCGCTGCGCGTTCGAGCATGTGGGCCGCTTCGGCTGCGGCGATGAGCAGCTTGCTGGGCATGCAGCCGACCCGCGCGCAGGTGGTGCCGTAGTGTCCCCGTTCGATCAGCAGGGCGCGCTTGCCCTGCGCCACGGCGGCGCGGTAGGCCGACAGGCCGGCGGTGCCGGTGCCGAGAATGGCGACATCGACGTCGAGAGTACGCATGGTCGTTCCTGGAATGAAGGCGGTGGTGCGCCATTCTAGCGCGTGCCCGTCAACGCGATCAGATATCGAGCGGATCGACTTCCAGCGACCACTTCACGCGGCTCTTCATCTCGCGCAGCAGGGCCAGCCACTGCTTGAGGAAGCCCTGCAGGGCGGGCCGCGAGGGCGATTCGATCAGCAGCTGGGCGCGGTCGACGTTGTGCACGCGCGTCATCGTCATCGGGATCGGGTCGTTGATGGTGATGGCCGGGTCGAGCAGGCAATCGCGCGCCTGCTGCAGGAAATCGATGGCGGTGGCCAGCTCGGGCGCCTCGGCGCGCAACAGCGCCTGGTACATATACGGCGGCAGCGCGGCCTGGCGGCGCTCGGCGAGCAGGCTGTCGGCGAAGCGGTCGTAGTCGTGGCCGACCACGGCCGCATACAGGGGATGGCTGGCGTAGCGGGTCTGGATCAGCACTTCGCTGGGGCTGCCGCCTTCCTGGCGCGCGGCGCGGCCGGCGCGCCCGGCCACCTGCATGAGCTGGGCGAACAGGCGCTCGCTGGCCCGGTAGTCCTGCGAGAACAGCGCGGTATCGGGATTGAGGATGCCCACCAGCGTGAGCTTTTTGAAGTCATGCCCCTTCGCCACCATCTGGGTGCCGATCAGGATATCGACGTCGCCCCGGTGGACGCTGTCGAATGCTTCCTGCGCGCTGCCCTTCTTGCGCGTCGAGTCGGCGTCGATGCGCAGGATGCGCGCCTGCGGGAACAGCTGCTGCAGCCCCTCTTCCACGCGCTGGGTGCCGCGCCCCAGCGGGGCGATGTCGACGTTGCCGCAGGTGGGGCAGTGGCGGGGAATGCGCAACTCCAGGCTGCAGTGGTGACAGCGCAGCCGGTGTTCGGGCTTGTGCAGCACCATGAAGGACGTGCAGCGCGTGCATTCGCTGATCCAGCCGCAGGCTTCGCAGCTGATCACGGGAGAATAGCCGCGCCGGTTCAGGAACAGCAGCGATTGTTCGCCCCGCTCGAGGCGCTGGCGCAGGGCCGCCACCAGGTGCGAGGTGAGGCCGTCTTTCGGCTTGTCGCGCTCCATGTCGAGCACTTTTACGCGCGGCAGCACGGCGTCGCGCACGGCCCGTTCGCGCAGTTCGAGCTTGCGGTAACGGCCCGAGCCGGCGTGATGCCAGCTCTCGAGCGAAGGCGTGGCCGAGCCCAGCACGATGGGAATGGCCAGCTGGCGCGCCCGCCACACGGCCAGGTCGCGCGCCGAGTAGCGCAAGCCTTCCTGCTGCTTGTAGGAGGGGTCGTGCTCTTCGTCGATGACGATCAGGCGCAGGCGCGGCAGCGACGCCAGGATCGCCAGCCGGGTGCCCAGGATGATGCGCGCGCGGCCCTCGTGCGCCGCCAGCCAGTGCAGCATGCGCTCGCCCTCGGCCAGGCTGCTGTGCAGGGTCGCCAGCAGCAGGCCGGGAAAGCGCGCGCGGATATTGCCTTCGAGCTGGGGGGTCAGGTTGATTTCCGGGACCAGGATCAAAATTTGCGCATCGGGCTCGCGCGCGAGCACTTGGGCGCAGGCCTGCAGGTACACCTCGGTCTTGCCGCTGCCCGTCACGCCGTACAGCAGCAGCGGGGTAAAACCCAGCGCGCCGCCGATGGCGTCGGCCGCCGCCTGCTGCTGCGGATTGAGGGGCGGCGCCGCAAACGGCGTCGTGTCGGCCACGTCGATGTTCCTGGCCAGCTTCTTGATGGCGCGGTCGAGCGCCACCGTGGTCGACAGGCGCAGGTTTTTCGGCAGGCCCGGCAAGGCCACCTCGCCCAGCGGGCGCTGGTAGTAATCGGCGGCGAAGGCGGCCAGCGCCAGCCAGGCCGGCGACAGGGGCGCCAATTGCGCGCGCACCGCCAGCGCATCCTTGAGTTTTTCCGCGGGCACCTCGGTGTGGTGGCCGACGCCGACGATCAGGCCGACCACCTCGCGGCGGCCGAAGCTCACCAGCACCAGCTGGCCCGCCTGCGGCTCGGCGCCCCGCGCGCACGGCCAGCGGTAGTCGAAACAGCTGGTGAGCGGCGTGTCGAGGGCGACGGTGAGGATGCAGGCGTCGTTCAGCATGGCCGCTGCGCCGCCCGTGCGCCGTCGCCAGCACCGGGCCCGGGTGTGGACAACTTTGTGGACAAGGCCGTTATGGTGCTGCGGGAAAGTTTGTTGTTAATCAAGACGGACCACCGGCAACCAAAAGTCAAATTAAATTTCATCAATAAAATCAAGGACTTGGAAAAACGCCCCCAGCGAAGACGTTCAGCGGCGCGCAGGTGCCGGTTTGTGCATAACTCGGCGGTACGGGGCGCCCGCCCGCGATTTCACACACTCTCAATATCATGCGGCGCAGCACGAAGTTAATGTATTACCTGAGCATCTGCGCTAAGTCCCAGTAAACCAAGGACTTTCGCCAATTATCCACATCGCCTGTGGATAACTTTGTGGACAATGCCGGCAAAACCCCGTTTTCCCTATGAGAGCGGACTGTCGAGCGATCAACGTTCTCGACAGCAAATTTTTATAAGACGTTTAAAATCAAGTACTTATAAAGCTCTGAAATTTTTCGATCTATCCACATGCGGAAAAACTGCTAGTCGGACAATTTGTGAATAAGTGTGATTGTCCGACCTGCCCACGCCGCTTAAACGGCGCCGCGCTGGGCCCGGCTGAAGCGGTGCACCGCCTCGACCATGGCGCTGACCGACTCGGTGGGCGTGAACTGGGAAATGCCGTGGCCCAGGTTAAATACATGGCCGTCGCCGGCCGCGGGCGTGCCGTACGAGGTGAGCGAGCGCTCGACCTCGGCGCGGATCTGTTCAGGCGACGCGAACAGGATGGCGGGGTCGAGGTTGCCCTGCAAGGCCACCTTGTGGCCCACCAGCGCGCGCGCCTGGCCCAGGTTGACGGTCCAGTCCAGCCCTACCGCATCTGCGCCGATATCGGCGATCTGGTCGAGCCACAGGCCGCCACCCTTGGTAAACACCACGGCGGGAATGCGCACGCCGTCCTTGTCGCGCTTGAGCTGGCCAATCACCTGGCGCATGTAATCGAGCGAAAAGGCCTGGTAGGCGCCGTCGGCCAGTGCCCCGCCCCACGAGTCGAAGATCATCACGGCCTGGGCGCCCGCGTCGATCTGCGCGTTCAGGTACTGCGCCACGGCGCTGGCGTTGATCGACAGGATGTGGTGCATCAGGTCGGGCCGGCTGTACGCCATTTTCTTGATGGTGTGCCACTCTTTCGAGCCGCTGCCTTCGACCATGTAACACGCCAGCGTCCACGGGCTGCCGGAAAAGCCGATCAGCGGCACCCGGCCGCCCAGCGCGTGGCGGATCTGGGTGACGGCCTTGAAGACGTAGTCGAGCGAGTCCATGTCGGGCGCGCGCAGTTTGAGCACGTCGTCCTCGGTGCGCAGGGGACGCTCGAACTTGGGGCCTTCGCCATCGGCAAAATACAGGCCCAGACCCATCGCGTCGGGCACGGTGAGGATGTCGGAGAACAGGATCGACGCGTCCAGCGGGTAGCGGTCGATCGGCTGCAGCGTCACTTCGGTGGCGTAGTCGGGGTTTTTCGCCAGGCCCAGGAAGGAGCCGGCGCGCGCGCGCGTGGCACGGTATTCGGGCAGGTAGCGGCCCGCCTGGCGCATCAGCCACACCGGCGTGTAGTCGGTCGGCTGGCGCAGCAGCGCGCGCAGGAAGGTGTCGTTCTGGAGCGGGGCAAATTGGGTCATGGCGGGCGGCGGGCGGCTGGGCGAAAGGCGCTATTATCGCATCCTCGCGGCGCCGCCCGCCGAAGCGTGCGCACCCGTGCGGCGCTGGCGAGGACGCCGTCAAACGTGGCATACTCGCCGTTTTCCCGCGCGCCGCCACCATGACCATTTCGCCCCTCAAGCACGATGCCCCCGCCGGCGCCTGGCCGTCCCCCATCAGCGCCGCCATCGTCGCCGCCGGCGCGGCCCCGCTGTCGCAAACGGCCATCGACGGCGCCGATGTGTACTGGCTGGCCGGCCGCGCCAGCGAAGGCGGTCGCAACACCCTGCTGCGCCAGCGCGGCGCCGACGTCACCGAGCTGACCCCGGCCGGCGCGGCGCCGTTCAATGTGCGCACCCGCGTCCATGAATACGGCGGCGGCGCCTTGCTGGTCGACGCCGGCACCGTCTATTTTTCCCATTTTGCCGACAACCGCCTGTATATGCTGCGCGACGGCCAGGCGGCAGTTCCGCTGAGCGAGGCCGGCAGCCGGCGCTACGCCGACCTGGTGGCCGACCGTGCCCGCGCGCGCCTGATCGCCGTCTGCGAAGACCACGCCAGCACGGGCTATCCGTACAACTGTATCGTCGCCATCGGCCTCGATGGCAGCCAGACCACGCTGGTGGCCGGCAGCGATTTTTATGCGGCGCCACGGCTCTCGCCCGATGGCAGCAAGCTCGCGTGGCTGAGCTGGATGCACCCGCGCATGCCGTGGCAGGGCACCGAGCTGTGGCTCGCCGAGGTGGACGCCGACGGCCTGCACAACGCGCGCCGGGTGGCGGGCGGCGCCGACGAGGCGATCTGCCAGCCGGAATGGTCGCCCGGCGGCGTGCTGCACTTTGTGTCGGACCGCAGCGGCTGGTGGAACCTGTACCGCTGCGCTGCCGAAGGCGATGGCGAAGCGACCGCCCTGTGTCCCCGCGCGGCCGAATTCGGCAGTCCCCACTGGACCTTCGGCAATGCCATGTACGGCTTTCGCAGCGAGCATGACATCGTCTGCACGTATATCGAAGAGGGCGTGAGCCACCTGGCGCGCCTGTCCGGCGTCGACGGCAGCCTCACGCCCATCGCCACCCCCTACCAGGAGATGCGCGAACTGCGCGTGGCCGGCGACGTCCTCGTGCTGCTCGGTGGCGCGCCCACGATTGCCACCGAACTGGCGCGCATCGACCTGGCGACCGGCGCACTGACCGTGCTGGCCCGCTCGATCGCCGCCCTGCCCGCGGCGATCGACAGCGCCGACCTGTCGGTCCCCGAGCGCATCGCTTACCCCAGCGCCAACGGTCGCACCGCCCACGCCTTTTATTATCCGCCGCAAAACGCCCGCTACCAGGCGCCGGCCGGCAGCCTGCCGCCGTTGATGGTGATCGGCCACGGCGGCCCCACCAGCATGGCCACCAATACCCTGAAACTGGCGACCCAGTACTGGACCAGCCGCGGCTTCGCCGTCCTCGACGTCAATTACGGCGGCAGCACCGGCTTCGGCCGCGCCTACCGCGACGCCCTCAAGGGCCAGTGGGGCGTCGTCGATGTCGACGACTGCGTCGCCGGCGCCCGTTACCTGGCCACGCGCGGCGTCGTCGACAGCGCCCGCCTGGTCATCCGCGGCGGCAGCGCCGGCGGCCTGACGGTGCTGTGCGCGCTGGCCTTTCACGATGTATTCAAGGCCGGCGCCAGCTATTACGGGGTGTCCGACCTGGCCGGCCTCGACGCCGACTCGCACAAGTTCGAATCGCACTACACCGATTACCTGATCGCGCCGCAGCCGCAGGCGCAGGCGTTGTACCGCCAACGCTCGCCCATCCACCATGCCGACAAGCTGCGTAGCCCCATGATCTTCTTCCAGGGCCTCGACGACAAGGTGGTGCCGCCGCCCCAGTCGGAAGTGATGGTCGAGGCGCTGCGCCGCGCCGGCGTGCCGGTGGCCTACATGACGCTCGAAGGCGAGGGGCACGGCTTCAGAAAACTCGACAGCATCGTCCGCACGCTCGAAGCGGAGCTGTATTTTTACCTGCGCATGTTTGGCGTGACCCCGGCCGAGAAGCTGGCGCCGGTGCACATCGACAATCTGCCACCGACCGCATGACGGCCAGCAGTGTGCAGCAGCAGTTCGCCGCCTTCTCGGACACCCAGAAGCTGATCGCCGCCCTGCTGGCGCTGGCGGGCGAACCGATGGGCAAGAGCCGCATCACCTTGCACCTGGCCGAAATCGGCGTCGTCATCCCCGCCACCACGCTTGAGAGCGACCTGGCCCTGCTCAAGGCCATGACGCTTGCCACCGAAGTGACGGGCCGCGGTTTTAGCCTGAGCGCGCCGGCAGTGTGGCCGGCCCTGCGCGTCGCGCTCGACGCCGGCATGGTCGAGCCGCTGCGCCATTCGTACCAGAAAATCATGCCACTGCGCGTGAACTGGGAGGGCAATGTGGTGCTGCGCAGTTACCGCCAGGGGGTGGCGATGCTGCGCATGGCGCTGCTGCTGGGCGACGACGCCAGCGTTGTCACGCCCCTGCTCGACGCCTGCCTGGCCTGCCATGAGGCGGGCTATTCGCACCCGCTGATCGACATCGCCGGCAGCCCCTTCGAGGCAGAACTGGTCGACCGGATCCACCCCGCGGTGCGCGACGACGTCGTCGCCGTGCTGCTGAACCATTGCCAGCACGCGCCCGCCGGCGCCCGTGCCATCGGCGCCTATGCCGAGGCGCTGGCGGCGCGGCCCGGCGCACGCATGCCGCTGCGGGTGGCCTTGACGGCCCACCTGATCCTGTGCGGGCGCCTCGACGACGCCGGCGCCCTGCTGGCCGAACTCGATGCCTCGTACGGCCACATGTTCGACGGCGCCATCGCCCTGCTGCGCGGCGACGACGCGCTGGCGCTGGCGCGCTTCGACGAGGGCCTCAAATTGCGCCGCCGCGAGACGGGCAAGCGCAAGGCGATTTTCAGCGGCTTCGCCGGCCACCTGTATGTGCTGGGATTGCTCAAGAGCGGCGAGCCGCGCCACCTCAAGCAGGCCGAGACCTACCTGGAGATCGCCACCAAGGGCGCGCACAGCGCCGACACCGCCGTCTACCAGCAACTGAGCATGCTGCGCCAGATCCGCGCCGGCACGGTCGACCCGGAGGTGCTGCCCACGCGCGCGTGGGAGACGCAGATGCAGCCGGTGCTGTTTCGCGCCCTGCTGCACTGGTGGCTGGGCAGCAGCGCCCTGGCCGGCCGCAAGGCGCTGCTCGAGCAGGCCTGCGAGGACGCGTCCGGCGCCGGCTTCGACCTGATCGCGGCCCAATTGGGCGCCGTGCTGGGGCAACTGGGCGCGCTGGGCCACGAGCAGCAGGCGATCGCCCTGCGCCAGCGCCAGCGCTACGCCGACATGACGATCTGGTTCGAACGCGAGGAAGCCTGGCAGCGCCAGCTCAATGCGCTGATCAACCTGCAGCCGGCCGTCAACGTCGAGACGGTGCGCGAATCGCGCCTGGTGTGGCTGATCGGCTACGCCCCCGACTGGGGCATCAACAGCATCGAGCCGCGCGAGCAGAAGCGCGACGCCCAGGGCGGCTGGAGCCGTGGCCGCGCGATGTCCCTCAAGCGCCTGGCCGACGACGCCGGGCAGATCGATTTCCTGACCAGCCAGGACCTGGCCGTGGTCGCCACCATCGAAGCGTTCAAGTATTACAGCCAGAGCGGCTCGCGCTATGAACTCGACACCGACAAGGCGGTGGCGGCCCTGATCGGCCACCCGCTGCTGTTCTGGATCGACGCGCCGGGCTCGCGCGTGGAGCTGCTGCCGGGCGAGCCGGAGCTGCTGGTCAAGGCCAGCGCCGGCCAGGTGACCATTACCATGCGCCCGTCCACCGTGGGCGCGGACGATGTCTGCATCAGCCGCGAAACTTCGAGCCGCCTGCGCGTGGTGCGCCTGAACGCCGAACACCGGCGTGTCGGCGCCATCATCGGCACCGGCCTGGTGGTGCCGCTGGCCGCCGAAAAACAGGTGCTCAAGGCGATCAGCGCCATTTCATCGATCGTCACGGTGCAGTCCGACATCGGCGGCAGCGACGGCGACATCGACCAGGTGGCGGCCGATCCCCGCCTGCACGTGCACCTGCTGCCCTACCAGCAGGGTTTGCGGATGCAACTGCTGGTGCGCCCGCTGCCGGGCGCCGGCGCCTATTACCCACCCGGCAGCGGCGCCGAAAGCGTGATCGCGGAACTGAACGGCGCGCGGGTGGAAGCGCGGCGCGACCTGAACGCCGAACGGGAGGCCGAGCGCCAGCTGATCGGCGCCTGCCACAGCCTCGAGTACGCCGAAGACGAGCATGGCGAATGGCTGCTGGGCCAACCGGTGCCGTGCCTCGAACTGCTGGCCGAGCTGCAGGAAGTCGACCCCGCCAAGGTGCTGGTGGCGTGGCCCGAGGGCGAGTCGTTCAAGGTGAGCAAGAAAGTCGAATCGAAGTCGATGCGCCTGTCGATCAAGCGCGACACCGACTGGTTCGCCGCCAACGGCGACGTGCAGATCGACGAGGACCGCATTGTCGACCTGCGCGCCCTGCTCGACATGCTGCGCAGCAGCCACGGGCGCTTTGTCGAACTGGGCGACAACCAGTTCGTGGCGCTGTCGACGGAGCTGCACCGGCGCCTGATGGAACTGGCCGCGTACGGCGAGCTCACGGCCGATGGCGTGCGGGTGCACCCGCTGGCCAGCTTCGCGCTGGAAGAACTGGCGCACGATGCGGGCGGCGTCAAGGCCGATAAAATGTGGAAGGAGCACCTGAAGCGGCTGGCGGCGACGACCGTGTTCACGCCGGCGCTGCCGTCGACCTTGCAGGCCGAGTTGCGCGACTACCAGCTCGACGGCTACCAGTGGCTGGCGCGGCTGGCCCACTGGGGCGTGGGCGCCTGCCTGGCCGATGACATGGGACTCGGTAAGACCGTGCAGGCGCTGGCGCTGCTGCTGCAGCGCGCGCCCGGCGGGCCAGCGCTGGTGGTGGCGCCCACTTCCGTGTGCATGAACTGGATGGCCGAGGCGGAAAAATTCGCGCCCACCCTGCGCATCAAACTGTTCGGCGCGGGCGACCGCGCCGCGCTGCTCGACGGCGTGGCGCCGTTCGACCTCGTCGTCGTCAGCTACGGCCTGCTGCAACTGGCGGCGGCGCAGTTCGCCCAGGTGCGCTGGCACACGGTGGTGCTCGACGAAGCGCAGGCGATCAAGAACAACGCCACCAAGCGCTCGCAGGCGGTGATGGCGCTGCAGGCCGACTTCAAGATGGTGGCCACCGGCACGCCGCTGGAGAACCACCTGGGCGAATTGTGGAACCTGTTCCGCTTCATCAATCCCGGCTTGCTGGGCAGCGCCGAGCAGTTCAACCTGCGCTTTGCGGGTCCCATCGAAAAAGCCCAGGACAAGCGCGCCGAACAGGGCGCCCGCACGCGCCTGCGACGCCTGATTCAACCGTTTATCTTGCGCCGCACGAAGGCGCAGGTGCTCACCGAACTGCCGCCGCGCACGGAGATCGTGCTGCCGGTCGATCTGACGGCGCCGGAAACGGCGCTGTACGAATCGCTGCGGCGCGACGCGCTGGCCAGGCTGGCCGCGCTCGAGCAGCCGCAACACCAGAAGTCGATCGAGATCCTGGCCGAGATGATGAAGCTGCGGCGCGCCTGCTGCAACCCGAACCTGGTGGCGCCGGAACTGCAGCTGGAAAGCTCGAAGCTGGGCGTGTTCGCCCGGCTGGTCGACGACCTGCTGGAAAACCGCCACAAGGTGCTGGTGTTCAGCCAGTTCGTCGACCACCTGAGCCTGATCCGCCGCCACCTCGACGCGCGCGGCATCGCCTACCAGTACCTCGACGGCGCCACCCCGATGGCCGAGCGCAAGAAGCGGGTCGACGCCTTCCAGGCCGGCATCGGCGACCTGTTCCTCATCAGCCTGAAAGCGGGCGGCGTCGGCATCAACCTGACGGCGGCCGATTACGTCATCCACATGGACCCGTGGTGGAACCCGGCGGTCGAAGACCAGGCCTCGGACCGCGCCCACCGCATGGGGCAGTTGCGGCCCGTGACGATCTACCGGCTGGTGGCGCGCCACACGATCGAAGAAGGCATCGTCGACCTGCACAAGCACAAGCGCGACCTGGCCGACAGCCTGCTCGAAGGGGCCGACCTGGCCGCCCGCATGTCGCCCACCGACATGCTGCGCATGCTCGAGGAGGGCCTGGCCAAGTGAGCGACCACGATGACAGCGATCACGCCGCCGTTACCGTCGTCGGCGTCAAGTCCTCGCTGGCGTACGGCGCCACCGCGGTGCTGGCGGCGCTGCTGTTTTTCGTCGTCTTGCCGTTCGCCTTTCGCTGGGGCGATCTGGTCGCCGGCACGGTGCTGGCGCTGTCGGCCGTGCTGGTGGCCGCGCGCCTGGCCAGCACCCGCAGCGTGGTGCTGTATTACGACGCCGTCGGGGTCTGGGTGGTCGCCGGCGTGCTGCCCTGGCGGCGCCGCGTGACGGGCCTGAAGTGGCGCGACATGGACGAAGCGGCCTATGACGGCGGCCTGTGGAGCTGGATGACGCGCTCGTGGACGCTGCGGGTGAGCCACCGCCACACGCGCGTGAACGCGATCCTGCTGACCCATATCGCCGGTGGCAAACAGGCGGTGGCATCGCTCAACGCCCGCCACCAGCAATGGCTGCAGGCGCACGGTGAAACCTGGCAAGGATAGCTGCGCAAGCTGCATCGAAATGTTACCGCGTCGCGCAAGCGGGGCAAATGATGTTAACCTGACGCCCGTCGCCCGGGTGGGCGGGGCGGCCGCGGCGCAGCGTGAGCACTGCGCGGCGTATTGACACATTCACGAGGCCACACATGATCAAAAAAAAAATTGCGCTCGCTGTCCTGATGACGGCGTTCGCCATGGCGCCCGTGGCGGCGGCCAAGCCCAAGAAGGCCACCACCCCATCCGGCGCCAGCGCCCACCACGGCGGCAAGGCGAACAAGGCGAGCAAGACGGGCAAGACGGGCAAGGCCGCCAGGGCGGGCAAGGCTGCGCCCGCGGCGGCGCCCGCGGCGGCGCCCGCGGCGGCGGCGGCAGCGGCGCCCGTGGTGATCACCACCACCCCGTCGGAAAAGCGCGCCGACCGCACACTCGACTACAACGCCCAGCAGTTCCTCAACGCCCAGTGGAAGCTCGATCCCGAGGCGGCCATCAGCGTGGGCAAATTCGACGGCGCCGCCGCCATGTCGATTCCGAACGCGGCCACCCGCGCGCAACAGCTCAGCTTCGCCGGCGAGTGGCTGGAAAAATTCGGCAAGATCGATCCGCGCCAGCTCTCGCCCAAGCAGCGCACCGACCTGGCGGTGCTGGTCAACAAGGTCAAGGCCGACCAGTTCGCGCTGACCACCCTCAAGCAATGGGAGTGGAATCCGGCCCTGTACAACATCGCCGAGCCGCTCGACCTGATCTTGTCGACCGACTACGCGGCCAAGCCGCAGCGCCTGCGCACGCTGTCAAAACGGCTCGCCAGCGCGCCCGCCTACTACCAGGCGGCGCAGGCGAGCATCGTCAACCCCACCCGCGAGCACACGGCGCTGGCCATTGCGCAGGCGCCCGGTACGCTGGTGGTGCTGGCCGACCTGGGCAAGGCGGCCCAGGAATCGATCCTGACGGCGCAGGAAAAGGCGATCTTCGCCCAGCGCGTGGCCAACGCAGGCAGCGCGCTGCTGGGCTACGTGGACTTCCTGGCCGCCCTCGACCGGCGCCAGCGCGCCAGCGGCGGCGCGCGCTCGTTCCGCCTCGGCAAAGCACTCTATGAAGCCAAGTTCGGCTACGACATCGGCTCGGCCAGCAGCGCCGAGCAGACGTATCAAAAAGCGCTGACGGCGAAGGAAGAACTGCTCACGCGGATGAGCGCCCTGGCCGACGAGCTGTGGCCGAAAGTGATGGGCAACGCGGTCAAGCCGGCCGACCGCTACGCCAGGATCGGCCAGGTGATCGACAAGCTGTCGAACAACCACGTCGCGCGCGAAAATTTCCTGCCCGAGATCCGCCGCCAGATCCCCCTGCTGCAGGACTGGGTGACGTCCCACAACCTGCTCACGCTCGATCCCCGCCGGCCGCTGGAAGTGCGCGAGACGCCGCTGTACAAGCGCGGCATCGCCGGCGCCAGCATCGATGCGCCGGGCCCGTACCGGCCGCAGGACCGCACCTGGTACAACGTCACGCCGATGACGGCGCTGACGGCGGCCGAGGCCGAGAGCAGCCTGCGCGAGTACAACACCTGGATGCTGCAGATCCTCAATATCCATGAAGCGGTGCCGGGCCACTACGCGCAACTCGTGTATGCGAACAAGTCGCCGTCGCTGGTCAAGTCCCTGTTCGGCAATGGCGCCATGGTCGAGGGCTGGGCCGTGTATGCCGAGCGCATGATGCTCGAATCGGGCTACGGCGACAACGCGCCCGAGATGTGGCTGATGTACTGCAAGTGGAACCTGCGCAGCGTCACCAACACCATCCTCGACTACAGCGTGCACGTGAACGGCATGAGCGAGGCGCAGGCGCTCGACCTGCTGGCGCGCCAGGCCTTCCAGACGCCGGCCGAGGCGCAGGAAAAATGGCGCCGCGTGCAGCTCTCGTCGGTGCAGCTGACGAGCTACTTCAGCGGCTACAGCGAGATCATGGAACTGCGCGAACAACGCAAGCAGGCGCTGGGCGCGGCGTTCAACCTCAAGCAGTTTCACGAGCAGTTTCTCGGCTACGGCAATGCGCCCGTGAAGACCATTCGCGAGCTGATGCAGTAAGCTGACGCCGCCAACGCGGGGGCCGGCCGGCCCTCGCCTGCGTAGTTTCCCTCACTGCAAAGCGCGGCCCCGGCTGCTAGAATCGTCCAGCCACAGGGGCGCAGTTCGCGCCCCGCAATTACCAGAAAGACCCGATGACCCAAGCCGTTCCCGTCAAGCCCAATTCACCGGGCACCGTCCTTTTCGCCAGCCTGATCGGCACCACCATCGAATTTTTCGATTTCTATATTTACGCCACCGCCGCCGTGCTGGTGTTCCCCAAGCTGTTCTTCCCCGCCTCGGACGCCGCCGCCGCCACCTTGCAGTCGCTGGCGACGTTTGCGCTGGCCTTCCTGGCGCGCCCCATCGGTTCGGCCGTGTTCGGCCACTTCGGCGACCGCGTGGGCCGCAAGGCGACGCTGGTGGCGGCCCTGCTGACGATGGGCGTGTCGACGGTGGTGATTGGCATGCTGCCCACCTACGCCACCATCGGCGCGCTGGCGCCACTGCTGCTGGCGCTGTGCCGCTTCGGCCAGGGCCTGGGCCTGGGCGGTGAATGGGGCGGCGCCGTGCTGCTGGCGACGGAAAACGCGCCGCCGGGCAAGCGCGCCTGGTATGGCATGTTCCCCCAACTGGGCGCGCCGATCGGCTTTTTTCTCTCGGGCGGCACCTTCCTGCTGCTCACCCAGGTATTGACGGAGGCCGAGTTTTTTGCCTACGGCTGGCGCATTCCCTTCCTGGCCAGCGCGCTGCTCGTCATCGTCGGCATGTACGTGCGCCTGAAGCTGACGGAAACGCCGGACTTCGCCCGCGTGCTGGCCAAGAACGAGCGCGTCAAGATCCCCGTCGTGGCGGTGCTGCGCGACCACACGCGCGCGCTGGTGCTGGGCACCCTGATCGCACTGGCCACCTTCGTGCTGTTCTACCTGATGACGGTGTTCACCCTCAGCTGGGGCACCAGCAAGCTGGGGTTTTCGCGCAAGGAGTTCCTCGAGCTGCAGCTGTTCGCCGTGCTGTTCTTCGGCCTCACGATTCCCTTCTCGGCCGTGCTGGCCGACAGGAAGGGGCGCCGCGAAACCATGATCTGGGTGTCGGGCGCGATTGCCGTCTTCGGCCTGGTGCTGGCGCCCCTGTTCGGCTCCGGCAGCACCGTGCAGGTGGCGCTGTTCCTGGCGCTGGGCCTGGGCCTGATGGGCATGACGTACGGCCCGCTGGGCACCCTGCTCTCCGAGCTGTTCCCGGCCGAGGTACGCTACACGGGCGCCTCGCTCACGTTCAACCTGGCCGGCATCCTGGGCGCGTCGCTGGCGCCGTATGCCGCCACCTGGCTGGCCACCAATTACGGCTTGCCGTATGTGGGCTACTACCTGTCGGTGGCCGCCGTCATCAGCCTGGTGGCCCTGCTGCTGACCAAGCGCACGGCGTAGGCGGCGTCGCCGCCCGCTACAACAAAGGCCAGGTGATGCACCTGGCCTTTTTTTTTGCCGCCGCTGGCGGATTACTTCGGCATCAGGACGCTGTCGACGACGTTGATCACGCCGTTCGACTGGTAGACGTCGTAGGTGCTGATGCTGGCGCGGCCGCCCATTTCATCGATGATGGCGATGTTGTGCATGCCATTCATCATGAAGCTGAGCTTGCCACCGGCGACGGTCGCCAGTTCGGCCTTGCCGCCCCCTTTCTTGATGGCGTTCGACAGGGCCATGAAGTCATAGCGGCCGGCCACCACGTGGTAGGTCAGGATCTTGCTCAGGGCCGCCTTGCTCTCGGGCTTGACCAGGGTGTCGACGGTGCCGGCCGGCAGCTTGCCGAAGGCGGCATTGGTGGGGGCGAACACGGTGAACGGGCCCTTGCCCTTGAGCGTGTCGACCAGGCCGGCGGCCTTGACGGCGGCCACCAGGGTGGTGTGATCGGCCGAGTTGACGGCATTGTCGACGATGTCGCGCGAGGCCATCATGGCCTGGCCGCCCACCATCACGTCAGCGGCAAAAGTGAATGGGGATGCAGCCAGCAGGGCGCCGGCGACAAGTGCTGCGGAGACGATACGTTTCATGATAATCCTTGGTCGTGTTGTTCGGTGGAGGTCGGTGTCACAGGAAGATATACGGCGGGCCCGGCCACGCGGATTCAACTATTTGTGAATGCAGCGGGGGCTCGGTGCAACACTGTGCATTCGCGCACAGCAAGGGTGCTTGCACGCACCTCGAATTGGCCGGGATCGTGAACTAGAATCAACTTGTTACTTTTCGTGATTTTCCTTGTTCCCCACCGCGCCCCCAGAGCGAAAAGCCAGCGGCGCTGATTCCCCCCCATTTCGGAGACACCGTCATGCCCTTTTCCAGCAAGCACTCTGGCCGGCACTGCGCCGGCGCATTCCTCCTCCTGTCCGCCCTCGCGCCCGCCCACGCCCAGGTACAAGCGGGCAGCGGCGCCTGGAGCGCCCAGCAGACCTGGGACGCCGACAGCGTCAACGGCGGCAGCCTGACGGGCTTTTTTTACTGGCCCAGCACGCAGCCGGTGCTGGGCGGCAAGCGCGCGCTGGTGCTGGCCTTGCATGGCTGCACGCAGACGGCCAGTGCCGACGTCATCGACACCGGCGGCGGCTTCAACTGGAAAGCCGCCGCCGACCAGTACGGCGCCGTGGTGCTGGCGCCCAATGCCACCGGCAATGTGTATTCGAACCACTGCTGGGACTACGCCAGCACCAGCCACAACCGCAGTAGCGGCCATGACGCCGTGTTGATCAAGCTCATCAACCGCTTCCTGGCCGACCCCAAATATGCGATCGACCCCAACCAGGTCTACGTGGCCGGCCTGTCCTCGGGCGGCGGCGAGACGATGGCGCTGGGCTGCCTGGCACCCGATATTTTCGCCGGCGTGGGCATCAACGCGGGCCCGCCGCCGGGCACCACCACGGCGCAAATCGGCTTCGTGCCGTCCGGCTTCACGGCCACCAGCGCCGCCAACAAGTGCAAGAGCCTGGCCGGCAGCCACCTGGCCAGCTTCGCCACCCAGATCGCCGGCGTGGTGTGGGGCAGCACCGACTACACGGTGGCCCAAGCCTACGGTCCGATGGACGCGGCCGCCATGCGCCTGGCCTACGGCGGCAGCTTTACCCAGCAGGCGGCGGTGCCGGTGGCCACCGGCGGCAGCGACATCCGCTACAAGGACGCCAACGGCAAGGTGCGCACCTCGGAGATGAGCATCAGCGGCATGGCCCACGCCTGGCCGGCCGGCGCGGGCGGGCAGAACACCAATTATGTCGATGCCAGCCACGTCAACTATCCGGCGTTCATCATGGATTTCTGGTTCAAGAACAATCTGCGGGTGGCCACGCTGGCGGCGCCCACCGTGACCGCCTGCAACGCCAGCGTGGCCGGCACCACGGCGACCATCAGCGCCAGTGGCACCGACAGCGCCGGCACCATCACCGGCTATGCCGTGGTGCTGAGCGGGCCCAGCGCCGTCAACGACCCCGCCGCCGGCGCCGGCGCCAGCTTCAGCAAGGGCTATGCGCTGGCCAACGGCTACTACACGGGCACGGTGACGGCCACCGACAGCGGCACCGCGCAGACCTCGGCGCCCTGCGCCATCGCCCAGTTCCTGGTCGGCACGGCGCCGGCGCTGCAGCCACCGGCGGGCCTGGCGGTGGGCGTGGTGAGCGCCAGCAGCATCGCCTTGAACTGGTCGGCCGCCGCCAATGCCAGCGGCTACAACGTCTACCGCAACGGCAGCAAGGTGACGGCGACACCGGTGGCCGCCACCGCGTACACGGCGGGCGCCCTGGCGGCGGCCACCAGCTACAATTTCCAGGTGTCGTCGGTGGGCGCCACGGGCGAGAGCGCCCTGTCGGCGGTGGTGACGGGCACCACCTCGAGCGGCTTCGTGTGCAGCGCCACCAGCGCCAGCAACTACGCCCACGTGCAGGCGGGGCGCGCCCACGACAGCGGCGGCTACGCGCTGGCCAATGGCTCGAACCAGAACATGGGGCTCGACAACACGTTTTATACGGCGACCCTGGCGCAGACGGCGGCCGGCTACTACATCGTCGGCAATTGCCCTTGATGTGAATCGGTCGATCAGGACGAAGGGCGCTGCGGCGCCCTTTTTTTGTCCCTGCCGCAAACTTTACTTGAGGCGAGACAAGTCGGTGCCAGGGGGTGTCGCTACGATCGATGGTTGGCAAAATTATTCAGTCTCCCCACCCACCAGGACGGTTTCCATGAAAATCCACGCCTTGCCCGTAGTGCTGCTCCCCCTGCTGTTAAGCGCCTGCGCCAATATGACGCCCACGCTGGGCGACCCCGGCGCCAAGACGGTCGCCACCGGTGCGGCCGGCGGCGCCAGCGCGCAGAATGTCAACACGCAACTGCAACGATGCGACAAGACGCTGGGCACCCTCTCCATCGTCGAGGAAGCCAATCAACCGTGGCTGTACCAGTTCACCCAGGAATACCGCCTGCAAAGCACGGTGCCCTTGCTGCGCATGATCGTGCAGCAATCGAACTGCTTTGTGGTGGTCGAGCGGGGCCGCGCCTTCAACAACATGCAGGGCGAGCGCGAACTGATGCAATCGGGCCAGTTGCGCAAGACCAGCAACATCGGCAAGGGCCAGATGGTGGCGGCCGACTACACCGTCACGCCATCGGTCAGCTTCAGCGCGCGCGGCACGGGCGGCGTGGGCGCGCTGGTGGGCGGCATGCTGGGCTCGGTCGGCTCGATCGTGGGCGGCTCGCTCAAGTCGAACGAGGCCTCGACCATGCTACTGCTGACCGACAACCGTTCCGGCATCCAGCTGGCCGCCGCCGAGGGCAGCGCCAAGAACTGGGATTACGGGGCGATGGGTGCGCTGTTCGGCGGCGCCGGCGGCGGCGCCAGCGGGTTCAGCAACACCCCGCAAGGCAAGGTGCTGACCGCTTCGTTCATGGATTCGTACAACCAGCTCGTCAAGGCGGTGCGCAACTACCAGGCGCAATCGGTCGAAGGGGGCCTGGGCAACGGCGGCACGCTCAAGACCAACTGAGCGAGCCCGGTGCGGGCAAGGGCCTAAGCGACCTCTTCTGGTGCCTTGGTGGCGCGCGCGAAAATCGGCGCCGCCAGCAAACCCAGTTCGTACAGGAGGCACATGGGAATGGCCAGCGACAGCTGGCTGACCACGTCCGGCGGCGTCACCACGGCGGCGATGACGAAAGCGCCCACCACGGCGTAGGGGCGGATCTCCTTGAGCTTTTCCACGCTGACGATGCCCATGCGCACCAGGATCACCACCACCACGGGCACCTCGAAGGTGGCGCCGAAGGCCAGGCACATCGACATGACGAAATCGAGGTAATTTTCGATGTCGGGCATGACGGCGATCGAACTGGGCGCGAAATCGCTGATGAAACTGAACACCCGGCCGAACACAAAGAAATAGCAGAACGCCACGCCGGCAATGAACAGCAACGACGAGGACACCACCAGCGGCAGCACCAGCCGTTTTTCGTGGGCATACAAGCCGGGCGCGACGAACGCCCACAACTGGTAAAACACCCACGGCAGCGCAATGATGAACGCCACCATCAAGGTCACCTTCATCGGCACCAGGAAGGGCGCGATGACACCGGTGGCGATCATTTTCGAGCCCACCGGCAGCGAGGCGATCATCGGGTGGGCGATGAAATCGTAGATGGCGGCGGGCCCCGGCCAGAAAAACAGGCCGGCACAGACGATCGCGATGCCGATGGTGGCCTTGATGAGCCGGTCGCGCAGTTCGAACAGGTGGGAGATGAAGGTTTCTTCGCCCTGGGCGTGGTCGGTCATTTAGAAGAAGCTGGAAGAGGTGGAGGCGCGGGGACGGTATTTTTTGACGCGCGCGGCGCCCGACATCAGGTGCAGCTTGCCGCCGTTGCGTTGCTTGTACCAGCCGGGAATGGCTGAATTGCGGGTCAGTTTCTTGCGGCGGAAGTCGCGCGCCTTGCGCTCGAGGTCGGCCACGCTGGCGGTCGGATTGCCGAACGTGGCCGGATGGCCGCGCCAGGCCGCTTCGACGTCGTCGACCGAACTGTGGATGGTGTTGTTGACCTCGGAGCGAATCGACTCGGCCGTGTCGACGACTTCCTTGCGCAGGTTGCGCAATTCGTCCAGTTCGATTTCACGGCTCACTTCCGACTTGATGTCGTGCAAATACCGTTGCGCGCGCCCATATAGCGTCCCGGCCATGCGCGCCACCTTGGGCAGCTTTTCGGGACCGATGACGATCAGCGCAACAACGCCGATGATGGCAATTTTGGAAAGACCGAGATCGATCATGGCGGGGCCGGTTCAGCCGAGCAGCCTGCGCGGGGCAGGCGGCGTCGCTCAGAACTTCGACTTTTCCTTCGCTTCGACGTCGATGGTGGACTTGTCAGCGACCACCTGGGTGGGCGGCACGGCGCTGGCCGACTTGTCTTCCTCGCCCTTGACGCCATCCTTGAAGCCCTTGACGGCCTTGCCCACGTCGGCGCCCATATTGCCCAGCTTTTTGGTACCGAACAGCAACACCACCACCAGCAGCACGATCACCCAGTGCCAGATACTCATTGAACCCATGTTGTTCTCCTTGCCGGCGCGAACGCCTTGAATTCGTGGAAATGTACACGCGCAGTATATGCGATACGCGCCGTTTGTGCCCTGTCAGCGTTGCCCGGCCCACGGTTTCGGACCGCCGATCACGTGCAGGTGCAGATGGTACACCTCCTGCCCGCCGTCCGGCCCACTGTTGATCAGCGTCTTGTAGCCCCCTTGCGGGCCGTCCTCGCCCTGCACCACCGCGCAGCCATGCGCGCGCGCCAGCTTCGGCGCCAGCGCCAGCAGGCGACCCAGCATGGCCGCGTGGGCGTCCGTGCAATCGGACAAACTCGCCACGTGCAACTTCGGAATGAGCAGCAGGTGCACGGGCGCGGCCGGGTTGATATCCTTGAACGCGAGCAACTCGTCGTCTTCGTAGACGATGGCGGCGGGGATTTTTTTGGCGGCGATCTTACAAAACAGGCAATTGTCCACGGGAAGTCCTGGGAAAGTGATCAGTCGAGACGCGATTGTTTTTCGGCGATGCCGGACACACCCTCGCGGCGCGCCAGTTCATCGAGTACCTGCTGCGGCGTCAAATCAAATTGCGCCAGCAGCACCATCGAGTGAAACCACAGGTCGGCCACTTCGTAGAGCAGCTTGGACGGGTCGGCGCCGGCGCGCACGTCCTTGGCCGCCATCACCGTCTCGGTGGCCTCTTCGCCGATTTTTTTCAGGATGGCGTCGTCGCCACGGGAAAACAGCTTGGCCACGTAGGAGGTGGCCGGATCGCCGCCATTGGCGCTCTTGCGCGACTCGATCACGGCCGCCACGCGTTGCAGGATGACGCTCATGGTTTCTTCTTTTTCGGATTGGTATAAATGGTATCGGGGTCGACCAGCACGGGCTCGGCGTTGTGCCAGTCGCCGACGGCGGCGTCGCCCTCGAATTTCTGGTAGAAGCACGAGTGGCGCCCCGTGTGGCAGGCGATGCCGCCGGTCTGCTCGATTTTCAGCAGGATCACGTCTTCATCGCAGTCGAGGCGGATCTCCAGCACTTTCTGGGTGTGGCCGGACTCTTCGCCCTTGTGCCACAGCTTCTTGCGCGAGCGCGACCAGTAGACCGCCTCGCCCAGCTCGACCGTACGGGACAGCGCCTCGCGGTTCATCCAGGCGAACATCAACACGTCGCCAGTGGCCGCTTCCTGGGCGATGACGGGCACCAGCCCGTGCTCGTCCCAGGCGACTTTCTTGAGCCACTTGGCGTTGGTGGTGGCGGCGAGGGGGGGAATAAGCGGTGTCGTCATGGTCAATCCAGGCGCATGGGAATGCCTTGCGCGGCCATGAAGCGCTTGGCTTCCTCGACCGTGTGCTGGCCGTAATGAAAAATGCTGGCGGCGAGGACGGCGTCGGCGCGGCCCAGCTTGATGCCATCGGCCAGGTCCTGCAGGCTGCCCACGCCGCCCGAGGCGATCACGGGAATGCCGACGGCGTCGGAGACGCCGCGCGTGAGGCCCAGGTCGAAGCCGGACTTGGTGCCGTCGCGGTCCATGCTGGTGAGCAGGATTTCGCCGGCGCCCAGCCGCTCCATGTTCTGCGCCCACTCGATGGCGTCCAGGCCCGTGGCCTTGCGCCCGCCGTGGGTAAACACTTCCCACTTGCCGGGCGCGACCCGCTTGGCGTCGATCGCCACCACGATGCACTGCGAGCCGTGCTTTTGCGAGGCCTCGAACACCAGTTGCGGGTTCGTCACGGCCGAGGTGTTCATGCTGACCTTGTCGGCGCCCGCATTGAGCAGGCGGCGCACGTCCTCGACGCGGCGCACGCCGCCGCCCACGGTGAGGGGAATGAACACGGTCGAGGCGACCGCTTCGATGATGTGCAGGATCAGGTCGCGGTCGTCGGACGAGGCGGTGATGTCGAGAAAAGTGATTTCGTCGGCGCCCTGGCCGTCGTAGCGGCGGGCGATTTCCACCGGGTCGCCGGCGTCGCGCAGCTCGGTGAAGTTGACGCCCTTGACGACGCGGCCATCGGTGACGTCGAGGCAGGGGATGATGCGTTTTGCGAGCATGATGGGGCCCGGCTTACGCCGCGCTGCCTTTGAAAGAGGCGACCGACAGTTCATCGGCGCGCAGCTGGGCCGAGCTCAGGTCGATGGTGCCTTCGTAAATCGAACGGCCGCAGATGACCCCTTCGATGCCCTCGTCCTGCACCGCGCACAGCGCTTCGACGTCGGCCAGGTTGTGCAGGCCGCCCGAGGCGATCACGGGGATTTTCACGGCTTGCGCCAGCTTGACGGTGGCATCGATGTTCACGCCGCCCATCATGCCGTCGCGGCCGATGTCGGTGTAGATGATCGATTCGACGCCGTAGGCTTCGAATTTCTTGGCCAGGTCGATCACTTCGTGGCCGCTCATCTTGCTCCAGCCATCGGTGGCCACCTTGCCGTCCTTGGCGTCGAGGCCGACGATGATGTGGCCGGGGAAGGCGCCGCAGGCGTCATGCAGGAAACCGGGGTTTTTCACCGCCGCGGTGCCGACGATGATGTAGCTGATGCCATCGTCGAGATAGCGCTCGATGGTGTCGAGGTCGCGGATGCCGCCGCCCAGTTGCACGGGGATGGCGTCAATGCCGTTGTCGTCGGCGTAGTTCTGCACCGCCTGCAGGATCGACTTGATGGCCGCGGCGTTTTTCGGCTTGCCGGCGAAGGCGCCGTTCAGGTCGACCAGGTGCAGGCGGCGCGCGCCGTTCTTGAGCCAGTGCAGCGCCATGGCGCCGGGGTCGTCGGAAAAGACGGTGGCAAGGTTCATGTCGCCTTGTTGGAGACGCACGCAGTGACCGTCTTTGAGGTCGATGGCAGGAATGAGCAGCATGATAGTGGGCTTTATTGAGAACGAAGTAAGAGGGTTGATCGATTAACCAGGAGCTTACGGATTCCAGTGAACGAAATTCTGATACAGGCGCAGGCCGGCGGTGGCGCTTTTCTCGGGGTGAAACTGGGTGGCGACGATGTTTTCACGCGCCACGGCGCAGCAGAAGGCCGAGCCGTAATCGGTCTCGCCGATGATTTCCTGCGGATCGATGGGCTGGGCGAAATAGCTGTGCACGAAATAAAAGTAGGCGTCTTCGCCGATGCCGTCCCAGATCGGGTGCGAGCGCACCTGGTGGACCCGGTTCCAGCCCATCTGCGGCACCTTGAAGCGCGAGCCGTCCTGCTGCAGCATGCCGTCGAGGCGGAACTTGACGACCCGGCCCGGCAGCAGGCCCAGGCCGGCCGTGTCGGCTTCCTCGCTGCGGTCGAACAGCATCTGCTCGCCCACGCACACGCCCAGCAAGGGCTTGTTCCTCGACGCCCGCAGCAGGGCCTCCTCGACGCCCGACTCGCGCAGGCTGCGCATGCAGTCGCGCATGGCGCCCTGCCCTGGCAGCACGATGCGGTCGGCGCTGTCGATATCGGCCGGATCACCGGAAATGAGGACATTGGCCTGCGGCGCGACGGCGCGCAGCGCTTGCGCCACCGAGCGCAGATTGCCCATCCCGTAGTCGACTACAACAATTTTATTCATGGTCGCCGTGGTCGCTTACAGACTGCCCTTGGTCGAGGGGATCACCCCGGCCGAGCGGGGATCGAGTTCGGTGGCCATGCGCAGTGCGCGGCCGAAGGCCTTGAACACGGTTTCGCACTGGTGGTGGGCGTTTTCGCCGCGCAGATTATCGATGTGCATCGACACCAGCGCGTGGTTGACGAAACCCTGGAAAAATTCGTGGGCCAGGTCGACGTCGAAGCTGCCGATCATCGCGCGCTTCCACGGCACGTGCATTTCCAGGCCGGGGCGGCCGGAGAAATCGATCACCACGCGCGAGAGCGCCTCGTCGAGCGGCACGTAGGCATGGCCGTAGCGGCGGATGCCCTTCTTGTCGCCGATCGCCTTGGCAAACGCCATGCCCAGCGTGATGCCGGTGTCTTCCACCGAGTGGTGGGCGTCGATATGCAGGTCGCCGATGCACTCGACGTCGAGGTCGATCAAGCCGTGGCGGGCGATCTGGTCGAGCATGTGGTCGAGAAACGGCACGCCGGTGTTGAGCTTTTGCTGGCCCGTGCCATCGAGATTGATGGCAACGCGGATCTTGGTCTCGTTGGTGTTGCGGATGATTTCGGCGGTGCGGTTCATGATGTCGTTGATTCTGTGAGGGCGGCGGCCAGGGCGGCCATGAAAGCGGCATTCTCGTCCGGGGTACTGACGGTCACGCGGATGCAGTTTGCCAGCAGTGGGTGCATTTTACCGAGATTTTTGACCAACACCTTCGCCGCCGCCAGTTTGTCCGTCACGGCGGCCGAATCGGCCACCCGGAACAACAGGAAATTGGCGCTCGATTCAAACACCGTGACGCCGGCCAGGGCGGCCAAATCGGCCGCCAGCACGGTGCGCGCGGCATTGATGCTGTCGGCCTGGGCGTCGAGGATATCGATGTGTTCGAGGGCGAATTCGGCCGCCACCTGGGTGAGCACATTGACGTTGTAGGGCGGGCGCACCTTGTCGAACTGGGCCAGTAGGGCGGGCGCGGCCGACATGTAGCCCAGGCGGATGCCGGCCAGGCCCAGTTTCGACAGCGTGCGCATGACGACCAGGTTGGGGAACTCGGGCAGGTGCTCCATGAAGCTGGTCTGGGCGAACGGCTCGTAGGCCTCGTCGATGACGGCGATGCCCTTCTCGCCCAGCAGGTCGATCAGCTCGGCCATGTCGGCGGCGTCGAACAGATTGCCGGTCGGGTTGTTGGGGTAAGCGAGGTACAGCACCGCCGGCTGGTGCTGGGCGATGGCCGCGCGCATGGCCGGCATGTCGAGGGCGAAGTCGGCCGTCAAAGGCACGCCCACGAAATCCATGCCGGCGAACTGCGCCGAGCGCTGGTACATGACGAAGGCGGGCACGGGCGCGAGCACGGTGGCGCGCTGGTCCTGGCGGGCGGTGGCGGTGTCGATGATGGCAATGAGCTCGTCGGAGCCGTTGCCGAGAATGACGTTGTAACCGTCCGGCACGCCCAGCTCCTCGCAGATGGCTTCTTTCAGGCTGGCGTAGCTGGCCACGGGATAGCGGTTGAGCGCCGCCGCGGCCAGGCGCCGGCCCAGTTCCTCGTGCAGCTCGGCGGGCAGCTGGTACGGGTTTTCCATGGCGTCGAGCTTGATGAAGCCGCTGGCGTCGGCGACGACGTAGCTGGCCACGGCGCGCACGTCGGCGCGGATGGTGTTGGCGATGAGGCGGTCGATGGAGGTCATGGGGTTTTCAGGAGAAGGTCGTCGGGAGTTTTTTTGGCGGCCCGCTTGACCGCCTTTTTTTGCGCGATGGTGTCGGCGATGGGGGTGACCAGGCGCTGCGCGATGATGGCGCAGTAATCCTCGTTCAGTTCGAAGCCGGCGAAGTGGCGGCCCGTGCGGCGCGCCGCCAGCGCCGTGGTGCCGCTGCCCATGAACGGGTCGAGCACCACGCCGCCGGGCGGACAGGAGGCCTTGATCATGCGCTCGATGATTTCCAGCGGCTTCTGGGTGGGGTGCTCGGCGCGCTCGGGATGCTCGCGGTGCAGGCGCGAGACGCTCCACAGGTCTTTCGGGTTGTAGCCCAGTTCGAGCCACTTCGAGCCGACGAAAATCGCCCGCGAGCGGGCCTTCTTGGTGACGGCGTCGTAGGGAATGCGCACCGCGTCGAGGTCAAAATAATAGTCCTTGCGGCGGACAAAAAAGCCGATGGTGTCGTGCACCGAGCTGTAACTGCGCACGCTGCCGCCCATCGACGGCACCCGGCGGTCCCAGATGATCTCGTTCATCATCGTCATGCGCTGCTTGAGCATGACGAAGATCTCCGGCGAATAGCGCCAGGTGGCGAAGATGTACAGGCTGCCGTTGTCCTTGAGCTTGGGGATGGCCAGGTCGATCCAGCGCGCCGTCCAGGCCAGGAAATCGGCCTCGCTCTGCTGGTCGGACGCGTTGCCGTAGTCCTTGCCCAGGTTGTACGGGGGATCGGTGAGGATCAGGTCGACCGCGCCGTCCGGAATGCGGGCCAGGCCGCTCAGGGCGTCCTCGCAAAACACCCGGTCGCGCCAGTCGGTCATTGGCGGCTCTTCATCCGCAGCTCGGCGCTGCGGGCGTGCGCCTGCAAACCTTCGCCATAGGCCAGTTCGGCGGCGACCGCGCCCAGCGTTTGCGCGCCCGCTTCCGACACGTACAGGACCGACGAGCGCTTTTGAAAGTCGTACACGCCCAGCGGCGAGGAAAAGCGCGCCGTGCGCGAGGTGGGCAGCACGTGGTTGGGGCCGCAGCAGTAGTCGCCCAGCGACTCCGACGAGAAGCGGCCCAGGAACATCGCGCCCGCATGGCGGATTTTATCGGCCCACTGCTGCGGCTCGAGGGCCGAGATTTCCAGGTGCTCGGCGGCGATGGCGTTGGCGATGGCGCACGCTTCGTCCATGTCGCGCACGCGGATCAGGGCGCCGCGGTCGCGCAGCGAGGTGCGGATGGTGGCATGGCGCGCCATGGTCGGCAGCAGGCGGTCGATGCTGGCCTGGACGCGGGCGATGTAGTCGGCGTCCGGGCACAGCAGGATGGCCTGGGCCAGTTCGTCGTGCTCGGCCTGCGAGAACAGGTCCATGGCGACCCAGTCGGGGTCGGTGCTGCCGTCGCACAGCACCAGGATTTCCGAGGGACCGGCGATCATGTCGATGCCGACGGTGCCGAACACGCGGCGCTTGGCGGCGGCGACATAGGCGTTGCCGGGGCCGACGATCTTGTCGACGGCGCCGATGGTCTCGGTGCCGTAGGCCAGCGCGGCGACGGCCTGGGCGCCGCCGATGGTGATCACGCGGGTGACGCCGGCGATGGCGGCGGCGGCCAGCACCATCTGGTTTTTGACGCCATCCGGGGTCGGCACCACCATGATGATCTCGGCCACCCCCGCCACCTTGGCGGGAATGGCGTTCATCAGCACCGACGAGGGATACGCGGCCTTGCCGCCGGGGACGTAGATGCCGACCCGGTCGAGCGGGGTGATGCGCTGGCCCAGCACGGTGCCGTCGGGCTCGGTGTAGCTGAACCCTTTGAGTTCATCGCGCTGGCGCTCGTGGAAGGCGCCGATGCGGGCGGCGGCCGTGTGCAGGGCGGCGCGCTGGGCCGCCGGCAGCGCTGCCAGGGCGGCGTCGAGTTCGGCCTGGCCGATGTCGAAGGCGGCCATGCTGGCGGCGCCGCCGGGGATGCGGTCGAAGCGGTTGGTGTAGTCGAGCACAGCGGCGTCGCCGCGCGCCTTGACGTCGGCCAGGATGGTGGCGACGGCCTGTTCGACGGCGTCGTCGGTCGATGCCTCGAACGCCAGCAGGGTCGTCAGGGTCGCTTGAAAATCGTCGGCGCGCGAATCGAGGGTACGGATCTGGACAGGCTGGGAAGTAGGCATAGTGAGAATAAAAGGGCAGCGTCAGGCTTGCAGGAGGGAGGCGCGTTCGAACGCGGCCAGGATCGGTTGCAGGCGCGCCCGCTTCAGTTTCAGGGCGGCCTGGTTGACCACCAGGCGCGACGAGATTTCCATGATCTGTTCGACTTCGACCAGGTTGTTGGCGCGCAGGGTGCTGCCGGTGGAGACGACGTCGACGATGGCGTCGGACAGGCCCACCAGCGGCGCCAGCTCCATCGAGCCGTACAGCTTGATCAGGTCGACGTGCACGCCCTTGCTGGCGAAGTGCTCGCGGGCCGTCTGCACGAACTTGGTGGCCACGCGAAGGCGCGCGCCCTGGCGCACTGCCTTCTCGTAGTCGAAGCCGGCGTGCACGGCCACCGACATGCGGCAGCGGGCGATGTTCAGGTCGATCGGCTGGTACAGCCCTTCGCCGCCATGCTCGAGCAGCACGTCCTTGCCGGCCACGCCGAAGTCGGCGGCGCCGTACTGCACGTAGGTGGGCACGTCGGAGGCGCGCACGATGATCACGCGCACGTCGGGGTCGTTGGTGGCCAGGATCAGCTTGCGCGAGGTTTCCGGGTTTTCCGTCACCTCGATGCCGGCCGCCCGCAGCAGCGGCAGGGTGTCGTCGAAAATGCGCCCCTTCGACAGCGCCAGGATCAGCTGGCCCGAGGCCGGGCTCGAGAAGGCGCTGGAGTTGAGCATGTCGTTCATGCCTTGATCCGCACGATGTCGGCGCCCACGCGCGAGAGCTTGTCTTCCATGCGGTCGTAACCGCGGTCGAGGTGGTAGATGCGGTCGATGATGGTGGTGCCTTCGGCCGCCATGGCGGCGATCACCAGCGAGGCCGAGGCGCGCAGGTCGGTCGCCATCACGGGGGCGCCGAGCAGGCGCGCCACGCCGGTGATGGTGGCGACGTTGCCGTCGGTACGGATGGCCGCGCCCAGGCGGTTCATCTCCTGCACGTGCATGAAGCGGTTTTCAAAGATGTTCTCGGCGACCCGGCTGGCGCCGTCGGCGATGGTGTTGACGGCCATGAACTGGGCCTGCATGTCGGTGGGGAAGCCCGGATACTCGGTGGTGGAAAAGCTCACCGGACGGGGGCGCGCGTTCATGACGGCGCGGATGCTGTCGCGGCCGATCGTCATTTGCAGGCCCAGCTCGCGCAGTTTCACCAGCGCCGCGTCGAGGATGTCGGTGCGGGTGTTGGTGAGCGTGATGTCGCCGCCCGTGGCCGCCACCGCGCACAGGAAGGTGGCCGCTTCGATGCGGTCCGAGATGACGGCGTGGCGGGCGCCGTGCAGCTGCGCCACGCCCTGGATCACCAGCCGGCCGGTGCCGATGCCGTCGATCTTCGCGCCCATCGCCACCAGCAGATTGGCCAGGTCCGTCACTTCCGGTTCCTGGGCGGCGTTTTCCAGCACCGTCTCGCCCTCGGCCAGCGTGGCCGCCATCAGCAGGTTCTCGGTGCCGGTGACGGTGATCATGTCGGTGCGGATGCTGGCGCCCTTGAGTTTCGGGCAGGTGGCGTAGATGTAGCCGCCTTCGATGTGGATGGTGGCGCCGAGCGCTTCGAGGCCCTTGATGTGCTGATCGACGGGACGCGAGCCGATCGCGCAGCCGCCCGGCAGCGACACCTTGGCCTGGCCGAAGCGGGCCAGCAGGGGGCCCAGCACGAGGATCGAGGCGCGCATGGTTTTGACCAGCTCGTAGGGCGCTTCGAGGCTGTCGATGGCACCGCCGTTGAGGGTGACGTTTTCGCCGTCCTGCTGCACCGCCAGGCCCGTCTTGGCCAGCAGTTTGAGCATGGTCTTGACGTCGTGCAGGCGCGGCACATTGCTCAGTTCGAGCGTGCCGCTGGTGAGCAGGCCCGCGCACAGGATGGGCAGGGCGGCGTTCTTGGCGCCGGAGATGACGATCTGGCCGGCCAGGCGCTTGCCGCCAACAATTTTGAGCTGGTCCATGGTCTTATCCTTGGTATTCGTCGGGGGTGAGCGTCTTCATCGACAGTGCGTGGATTTCTTCGCGCATGCGGTCGCCCAGCGCCGCATAGACGAGCTGGTGGCGCTGGATCAGGCGCTTGCCGACGAACGCGTCGGAGACGATCACGGCGGTGAAATGCTGGCCGTCGCCATCGACTTCCAGGTGGGTGCAGGCCAGGCCGGCGGTGATGTAGCTGTGAATGCGTTCAGGGGTGGTTGCCATGGTATGCGTCCTTATGGGTTTTTTATTTTTATATGAAAACAGGGGAAAAGCCAGCGCTCAATGGCGCAGATTGTAGCCGCGCCGCAGCAGGTTGACGGCGATGACCGAGAGCACGACAAAGAAGGCGCTGACCACGGCCAGGCTGGTCCACGGGGAAATGTCGGACTGGCCGAAGAAGCCGTGGCGAAAGCCATCGATCATGTAAAAGAAAGGATTGAAATGCGACACCGCCAGCCAGAACGGGGGCAAGGAGTGGATCGAATAAAACACCCCCGCCAGGAAGGTGGCCGGCATGATCAGGAAATTCTGGAACATCGCCAGCTGGTCGAATTTTTCCGCCCAGATACCGGCAATGACGCCCATGGTGCCCAGGATGGCGGCGCCCAGCACGGCGAACACGATGATCCACAGGGGCGCGACAAAACTGAGGTGGGCGAACCAGGCCGTGATGACGAACACGCCGGCGCCCACCACCAGGCCGCGCACGACGGAGGCGAGCACGTAGGCGGAGATGATTTCCCAGTGCGACAGGGGCGGCAACAGGATAAACACCAGGTTGCCCGTGATTTTCGACTGGATCAGCGAGGACGAGGCATTGGCGAAGGCGTTTTGCAGCACGCTCATCATCACCAGCCCGGGAATCAGGAAGGCGGTGTAGCTGACGCCCGGATAGACTTCCAGCTTGCCTTCGAGCACGTGGCCGAAGATGAGCAGGTACAGCATGGCCGTGAGGATGGGCGCGGCGACGGTTTGCGTGGCCACTTTCCAAAAGCGCAGGGTTTCTTTGTAAAACAGGGTCTGGAAGCCCACCGAAAACATGTTCACACCGAACCTCCGTCCATGATCTGCAGGAAGATATCTTCCAGATCGGCTTGTTGCAATTGCATTTCATCGATCACCACGCCCGCTTCACGCAGGCGGGCCAGGATCGGCTCGACCTCGGTGTAGTCGTTCACGCGCAGGCTGACCTTGTTGCCGGCACTGGCGCTGTCGGACACGAGGGGGCGCAGCTCGGCCGGCAGGCTGCCGCTGCCGATGTGGATGATCAACTGGGAGCCGGAAATGCGGCGGATCAGCGACTTCATGGTGTCGAGCGCCACCACCTTGCCGCCGCGCAGCATGGCGACCCGGTTGCACATCGCTTGCGCCTCTTCCAGGTAATGGGTGGTGAGCACCACCGTGTGACCCTCGCGGTTCAGGCGCGAGATGAATTTCCACAGGCCATGGCGCAGTTCGACGTCGACGCCGGCGGTCGGTTCATCGAGCACGATCACGGGCGGCTTGTGCACGAGGGCCTGGGCCACCAGCACGCGCCGCTTCATGCCACCCGACAGGGCGCGCATATTGGCGTCGGCCTTGCCCGTCAGGTCGAGGTTTTCCATCACCTCGTCGATCCACTTGTCATTGTTCTTCAGGCCAAAATAGCCCGATTGCAAACGCAGCGTTTCGCGCACCGTGAAAAACGGGTCGAACACCAGTTCCTGCGGCACCACGCCGAGCTTCCTGCGGGCGTTGCGAAAGTCGGTGACGACGTCGTGGCCGTGCACGGTGATGGTGCCCGCGTCCGGCCGGATCAGCCCGGCGATGGTGGAAATCAGGGTGGTCTTGCCGGCGCCGTTGGGGCCCAGCAAGCCGAAAAACTCGCCCTGTTCGATGGTCAGGGACACGCCACCCAAGGCTTGTAAGGCCTGGTAGCTTTTCTCGACCTGGGTGATCTGGATCGCTGCTGTCATGCGGTTTTTTCTGCTTGTGTTTGTGCGGGGGGAACTGGCAATTATAGGGGAAATTGGCAGTCGAGCTCGCAGCGGCCAGGCGCTGCTTCAGGATCGGGCCGTTTCATTTGCGAAACGGCCCCGTGTGGCGGGAATCAATGGTGATGCAGGTCGGCCGGGGAGGCCATTGGAGCGGAGGCGGCGCAGTCGGCCAGCAGGTGGTCGACGCCGTACAGGGTCAACAGGCTTTTCAGGCTGACCGGCAGATTCTGGAACGACAGCGGGGTACCGCGGGCGCGTCCTTCGCGCAGCATGGCCATCAACACCGCCACGCCGGACGAGTCGGACGACTTCAGGAAAGCCAGGTCGAACACCGTCTGGCCGCCGCGAATGGCCGCCAGGCCGCGCACCAGCGCCGCCGCCGCGGTGGCGAAGGTCAGGTACTCGAGTGCGGGTTGGGCAGTGTTGTCAGTCATGGGCTTACTTGCTTGGTGCTTTGAGGGGCTTGTTGGCCAGTTCCTTGTTGCGATCGGCCAGCTTCTTGATCAGGCCATCGATGCCGCCCTTGCTGATTTCGCTCGAGAAGGTGCCACGGTAGGTTTCCACCAGCCAGGCGCCCAGCACATTGATGTCGAAAATCTTCCAGCCCGACGGGCTCTTCGACAAGCGGTAGTTCAGCTGGATCGGCTCGCCGCGCTGGACGTTGACGACGGATTTGACTTCCACTTCGGTGTCGGCAGGATCGGCGCGCAGGGGCTTGAATTCCACCGTTTCGTTCTTGATCTGCGACAGGGCGCCCGAATAGGTGTGAATCAGCAACTGGCGAAATTCGTTCGACAGGGCGGTTTTCTGCTCGGGGGTGGCGTCGCGCCAGTAGCGCCCCGCGGCCAGGGCCGTCATGCGCTGGAAGTCGACGTACGGCAGGATTTTCGCATCGACCAGGGCGGTGACCTTGTTGATGTTACCGGCCTGGATGTCCTTGTCCGTCTTGGCTGTGTTGATGACGTCGTTGCTGATGCGCTTGACGAGGACGTCGGGCGCTTCCGTGCTGGCCGGGGCGGCCACGGCGAAGGCGGTGAAGGCCAGGGTGCTGACGGCGATTAGGTGTTTGATCAATTTCATAAGCCCTCTTTCATGGTTGCGGGGACAGTGTGTTCGGTTAACGATGTGGCCACTGCGGGCGATGACAAGCCCGGCACGTTATTTTTTCGGTTCCGGGGTCGGACCCGGATCATCCGGGTAGGCCGCGCTGATCGGCTTGGCCGCCGGGGTGACGGCCGCGCCGCCGGTCGGACCCGGATCATCGGGATAGGCCGACTTGATGCTGCCGCCAGCGGGCGCGGTGCCCGGGGCCGGTTCTTTGTTGAGCATTTGCATCAGCTTCGGCTTGCCGCCACCGCCTTCGCGGATGCGGCTTTCGCGCCGCTGCAGGAAGCCGTCACGGATGAACTCGTAGCGATCGAGCGCCGCTTCTTCCATCAGGTTCGAGGCGTCGAGCACGGCCGCACGCTGGTCGACCGCGCGCAGGGCGGTGCCGGTGTTGCGAATGTACACGGGCTCTTTGTAGCCCCAGGGATCAGCCTTGATGTCAAGCGGAATGGCCGCCGTGTCGCGCACCGTCGACGGACCGAACACGGGCAGCATCAGGTAGGGACCGGACTGCACGCCCCAGGCGCCCAGGGTCTGGCCGAAGTCCTCGTTGTGCTTTTGCAGGCCGACGTCGGAACCGATGTCCATCACGCCCAGCAGGCCCAGGGTGGAATTGAGGCCGAAGCGGGCGAAGTCGGTCAGGCCGTCCTTGCCTTTGCCTTGGAGCAGATTGTTGGCGCCGGTCCACAGGTCGGACAAGTTGCCAAAGAAATTGTTGACGCCCGTCTGTACCATTGACGGCAACACTTTTTTGTAGGCCGTCGCCGCCGGCTTCAGGGCGACCCGGTCGACCGTGTCATTGAAGGCGAACATCTTGCGGTTGAAGGGCTCGTACGGATCGCGCGGGTTGGGACCCGTGGCGCAACCCGACAGCAGCGCACTGGCGGCAACGGCCAGCACCAGCGCGCTGGCGCGCATGGTGGGAAAGCGGTGGGAAAACGTCATCATTTAGCGGTGTCCTTTCCGTCCGCGGCCTTGCTATAAATAAATTGGTTAATCAAGTCTTCCAGCACTGCGGCCGATTGCGTGCTGTTGATGCGGTCGCCCGGCGCCAGGTTGACGGTATCGCCGCCCGGGACGATGCCGATGTACTGCTCGCCCAGCAGGCCGGCGGTGAGGATTTTCAGCGAGCTGTCTTTCGGAAACTGGTGGCTGGCGTCCATGTCGAGGACGACCATGGCTTGAAAGGTTTTGTTGTCAAAAGTGATATCGCCCACCCGGCCCACCACCACGCCGGCGCTCTTGACGGGCGCCTGCGGTTTCAAGCCGCCGATGTTGTCGAATTTGCCCGTGATGGCGTAGGTTTTGCTCAGCGACAGTGTACTCATATTGCCCGCCTTGAGCGCGAGGAACAGCAAAGCTGCCAAACCGAGCAACACAAACACACCCACCCAGACGTCGATAATTTTACGATGCATAATTTTACTCACTCTAATTGTTTCGCTCAGGCGGTGTCGCCAGATTCATTTTTCGCTGTGCCGGCATGCAAGCCTGCAAGGCCAAGCTTCCACTTACTTGTTAAACATAATCGCCGTCATTACGAAGTCCAGGCCCCACACCATCAGCGAGGCGATCACCACCGTCCGGGTGGTGGCGCGCGAGACGTCTTCAGGCGTGGGGTCCGCGTGGTAGCCCTGGAACAGGGCGGTAAACGTCACGGCGATGCCAAACACCAGGCTCTTGATCACGCCGTTGAGCACGTCCGCGCGCACATCGACGTTGGCTTGCATTTGCGACCAGAACGCCCCTTCGTCGACGCCGATCAACTGCACGCCCACCAGGTAGCCGCCCAGCACGCCGACGGCGCTGAAAATGGTCGCCAGGATGGGCATGGCCACCACGCCGGCCCAGAAGCGGGGCGCCAGCACGCGCTGGATGGGGTTGATCGCCATCATTTCCATGGCCGACAACTGCTCACCGGCCTTCATCAGGCCGATCTGCGCCGTCAGCGAGGTGCCGGCGCGGCCGGCGAACAGCAGCGCCGTGACCACCGGCCCCAGTTCGCGTACCAGCGCCAGCGCGACCACCTGGCCCAGCTTTTGTTCCGCGCCGTAGGGTGTGAGGGTGATGTAGCCCTGCAGGCCCAGCACCATGCCCACGAACAGGCCGGAGACGACGATGATGACGAGCGAGTAGTTGCCAATAAAATGAATCTGTTCGGAAATCAGGGCGGGGCGTTTCATCGCGCCCGGCGACACCGCCAGCAGGCCGAAGAACGAGCGGGTGGCAAAGCCCACGCTGGTGACCGCTTCGCGCACATAGGCGCCGATCGCGCCAAAAAAGTTGCCCACGACGTTGCCGCTCATGCTGGCGCTCCCAGGCCCAGGTCGTCGTCGAGCGACTTGCCAGGGTAGTCGAACGGCACCGGACCATCGGCGGCGGCGTTGACGAACTGCTTGACGTAGGGATCGGTCGAGACGCGCATCTCGGCCGGGGTGCCGCGGGCGACAATTTTGCCGGCAGACATGAAGTACACGTAATCGGCGATGGCGAAGCACTCCTGGACATCGTGGGAGACCAGAATCGAGGTCGAACCGAGCGCATCGTTCAGTTTGCGGATCAGGTTGGCGGTGACGCCCATCGAGATCGGGTCGAGGCCGGCGAACGGCTCGTCGTACATGATCAGTTCGGGGTCGAGAGCGATGGCACGGGCCACGGCGACGCGCCGCGCCATGCCGCCGGAAATTTCAGACGGTTTCAGTTTGTGCGCATTGCGCAAGCCCACCGCGTTCAGTTTGAGCAACACCAGGTCGCGGATCAGTTCTTCCGGCAGGTCCGTGTGTTCGCGCAAGGGAAAGGCGACGTTGTCGAACACGTTCAAATCGGTAAACAAGGCGCCGAACTGGAACAGCATGCCCATCTTGCGGCGCAGGCGGTACAAGCCATCGGTGTCGAGCGTGTGCACCACTTCGCCACCGACGGCGACGCTGCCCTTGCGCGGGCGGATCTGGCCGCCGATCAGGCGCAGCACGGTCGTCTTGCCGCAACCGGAACCGCCCATGACGGCGACAACCTTCCCACGGGGAAAGTCCATGTGCAGGTCAGACAGGATGACACGCTCTCCGTAGGCAAATTGGAGATCGCGGATTTCGACGAGGTTGCTCACAGGCGTAGTCAGTATTTGGCAATGGCGTATTGTAGTGCAGAAAGGTCAATCCTTGCTGACGGGCGCTCATGGCAGCAACGCTCCAGTGGCGCAGAATACAACACTAATGAACCACGAGTCAGATATTTCTCATCGCAAGTAGTTGTTTTTATTCAGAATTTATTCATGCGCCCATCCCACTGCCCGGCCCGCCTAATGATACATGTATGTATGTAAATGCGCGAGCCGCGCCCTTCGGTAGCGCCAGATAAGACTTTACAAAATAGTCGGCGATATCGGCGTGTGCAGGGGCAGGTGTACGGTAAACACCACCTGCGGCGCCTCGTAGTGGTAGGCCAGGCGGCCACTGTGGCCAAGCACGATCTGGCGGGCAATATACAAACCGAGGCCGACGCCGCGCCGGTTGCGGCTGCCGTAGAGCGAGGTGTGCTTGAAGGGGTCGAACAATTTGTCGGCGATGGCCGCGCTGATGGGTGCGCCGTGATTGCGCACCGTCAGCACGGCGTGCCCGTCCGCCGTGTGCAGCCCCACCCGGATCGGTTTGCCCAGTTCGCCGTGATGGCGGGCATTGCTCAGCAGATTGGCCAGCACCTGGACAAAGCGGTCGGCGTCGACCAGCGCCGACACGGGGGCCGGCATATCGAGGGCGAAGCTGGCCCCCGGGTGGGCGGCGCGGACATCGTCGACGAGCTCGGCCACCACCTGGTCGAGCGCCACCGGGACCGGATGGATGCCCAGGCCGATGCCGCCGTTGATGCGGCTCAGGTCGAGCACATGGCCGATCAGGCGCTGCATGCGGTTGCTCGAGGACTGGATGCGGCGCCCCAGCGTGGCCGATTGGGCGCCCCGCTCGAGCAGGACGCCGGCCATGTTGATGGTGTGCAGGGGATCGCGCAAATCGTGCCCCAGCATGGCCATCAGCTCGGTACGGGCGCGGTCGATCTCGGCATTGCGGGCGGCCACCGAGCGGCTCAGCTTGGCCAACAGCTGGCCGGCGATGGTCAGGGCGGTGGCATCCCACGGCTCGGCCCGGCCGCGCACGGTTTCGCGCCACTCGTTGAACGAGCCGCGCGGGGTCAGGCGGGGGCCCAGCGGGCCATGCGCGATCACCTTGTCGGGCCTGCCGGCCCAGCGCACCTGCTCGACCTGCTCGTGGCGCAGCGCCACCATCACGCCCTGGGTGCCGGCGTCGAACGACATTGCCAGCATGCCCACCCACGTGCCCAGCTGGGCGCGCAAGGGCGCCGGCCAGTCGTCGCGCTGGGTGTATTGCAACAGCACCTCGTCCCTGGCCGGCAGCGCGTGCACGATGGCGGTGGCGAGGCCGACGTCGAGATCGCCATGGACGGTCAGCTCGCCCAGCTGCGACACGATCAGGGCGTCGGCGCCCAGCGTCTGGCGCAAGGGCTCGGCGTAGGCGTCGAGGGTGGCGACGACATTGTCTTGCTGGGCCATTGCCGCCAGCATGCGCGAGCTGAGCTCGGCGGCGCGCTCGATGCGCACCGCTTCGGCCTTCGCCTCGAGTGTTTGCACGCTCGAAGCGAGCACTTGCGCCAGCACATCGGTGGCCATGCGGATCGAATACGGCACCTGGCGCGGCGTCATGTGGTGGCAGGCCAGCATGCCCCACAGGCGGCCGTTGACCACGATCGACACGCTCATCGACGCCTGCACGCCCATGTTCTGCAGGTACTCGACGTGGATGGGCGAGACGCTGCGCAGCACGCTGTGGCTCATGTCGACGGGCGCGTCGCCGGCGCGGCCCAGCACGGGCACACTCTGGTAGCCCACGTCGGCGATCAGGCGCAAGGTGTTGATCAGATATAAACGGCGCGCCTGGGCGGGAATGTCGGTGGCAGGATAGCGCCGCCCCAGGTAGGCGTCGATGGCCTCGTCGCGCGCTTCGGCGACGACGTCGCCGCTGTCGTCGTGGCGAAAGTGGTAGGCCATCACCCGGTCGAAGCCGGTCAGCTGGCGCACCTGCCGCACCGCCATGTTGAGCAGGGCATCGATCGAACCCTGTCGCTTCAAGCGGTCGATGGCGCCGTGCGCCTTCAGGGCAAACGAGGCGACGACGTCCGAGCGCACTGCGCGGCGCTCGAACTCGAGCAGCAGGCGCGACTGGTAGCCGTGGACGATGCAATCGAATTGCTGCTCACCGATGCGCACTTCGCCCGCGTTCGGCAGCGCTTCGCCGTTGTCCAGTTCGGCCGCCGCCGCGTCCAGCACGGCCAGCGCCTCAGGGGGCAAGCCCAGCGCAGCGGCGGCGGCGCCCAGCACGGGATCGATACCGAGCACGGCGGCGGCATTCGCGCTCCAGGCCAGCAGCTGGCTATCGCGGTCGAACGCGAGCAGCACGCCATGCGGCTGGATGGAACCGGGGAGGTGAATGGCCTCATCGGCACAATTGGCCAGGTCGGGCGCCGCCACGGCCGTCATGCCCCCTCCCTGCGCCACGGCAGGGAGCACGGCACCATCGACATCCACAGTTTCAGCACTCGCTCCATTGATCCTCACCGCGGCGGCGGCAGGGTTGAAGGGGCTTCAACCGGACGCCGCTTGCCATGGGGAATCGTAGCATACGGGGCGGTTCGGGGTAGCGCGGCAGCCCCCGCCTTGCGCAGCGGAGCCGTGCCCGGGCCCCCTTCCCAGCGCTCAGCGGGGCAGCGTCGAACTGCCCATCAGGAACGCGTCGACCGCATGCGCGCACTGGCGCCCTTCGCGGATGGCCCACACTACCAGCGACTGGCCGCGCCGCACGTCGCCGGCGGCGAACACTTTGGGCACCGAGGTGGCATAGCTGCCTTCGCCGTCGGTGCTGGCGCGCACGTTGCCGCGGTTGTCCTTGTCGACCCCGAAAGCGTCCAGCACCTGTTGCACGGGCGATACAAATCCCATCGCCAGCAGCACCAGGTCGGCCTTCATCTCGAATTCGGAATCGGGCACTTCGCTCATCTTGCCGTCTTTCCACTCGACCTTGCAGGCAATTAGCTTGTCGACCTTGCCGTTCTTGCCCTCGAAGCGCTTGGTGGCCACCGCCCAGTCGCGCTCGCACCCTTCCTCGTGCGAGGACGAGGTGCGCAGCTTGGTGGGCCAGTACGGCCACACCATCGGCTTGTTTTCCTGTTCCGGCGGCTGCGGCAGCAGTTCGAACTGGGCCACCGAGGCGGCGCCATGGCGGTTGCTGGTGCCGACGCAGTCGGAACCCGTGTCGCCGCCGCCGATGACGACGACGTGCTTGCCGGTGGCCTTCAACTGGTCTTTGACCTTGTCGCCCGCGTTGACCTTGTTTTGCAGGGGCAGGAAATCCATGGCGAAGTGCACGCCTTTGAGTTCACGGCCCGGGACCGGCAGGTCGCGCGGCTGCTCGGCGCCGCCGGCGATGATGACGGCATCGAACTCTTTACTGAGGTCTTCCGGGAAAATGGTGTCCTTGGCCCAGTTGTTGACGCTGGCAGGGAAATCCTTGCCGATCAGGGTGCTGGTGCGGAACACCACGCCCTCCGCCTCCATTTGCTGGACGCGCCGGTCGATGTGGAATTTCTCCATCTTGAAGTCGGGAATGCCGTAGCGCAGCAAGCCACCGATGCGGTCGCTCTTCTCGAACACGGTGACGGCGTGGCCCACCCGCGCCAGTTGCTGGGCCGCGGCCAGGCCGGCGGGACCGGAGCCGACGATGGCCACTTTCTTGCCGCTCAGGCTGGCGGGCGGCTGCGGCAGCACCCAGCCGTGTTCCCAGCCCGTATCGATGATTTTATGCTCGATCGACTTGATGCCGACGGGGTCGTTGTTGATGCCCAGCGTGCAGGCGGACTCGCACGGCGCCGGGCAAATGCGGCCCGTAAATTCCGGAAAATTGTTCGTCGAGTGCAAGTTGTCCAGCGCCGCACGGTAATTGCCGTGGTAGACCAGGTCGTTCCAGTCGGGAATGACGTTGTTGACGGGGCAGCCCGTGTTGCAGAACGGGATACCGCAATCCATGCAGCGCGCCGCCTGCACTTTCGCTTCCGGGTCGGACAGGTGCAGCACGAACTCCTGGTAATTTTTGACCCGTTGCTGCGGCGGCAGATAGCCCTCGTCCTGGCGCTTGAATTCCATGAAACCGGTGATTTTTCCCACGATGCTTCCTTGTATTATTGTTGCGTACGCAAGTAATTAAGCGGCCACGGCGGCGGAACCCGCCTGTTCGGCGGCTTCCTCCATGCTGCTGTTGTGCATTTCTTCCAGCGCGCGCTTGTAGTCGGTCGGGAATACCTTGACGAACTTGCCGCGGGCATCGGCCCAGTTGTCGAGCAGGAAGCGGGCCCGGGTGCTGCCCGTGTGCTTGAAATGGCGCTCGATCAGGCGCTTAAGGATGACTTCGTCGGCTTCGCGGCCGCTGCCACGGCTCTGGCTGTGCCAGCCCGCCACATCGCCCTGCTCCTTGGCCGCGTGCACGCGCTCGAGGTTGACCATGGTCTGGTTGCAACGCTTGTCGAACGCGTTGTGCGGATCGTAGACGTAGGCGACGCCACCGGACATGCCGGCGGCAAAGTTGCGTCCCGTCTCGCCCAGCAGCACCACGGTGCCGCCGGTCATGTATTCGCAGCCATGGTCGCCGCAGCCTTCGACGACGGCAGTGGCGCCCGAGTTACGCACGGCAAAACGCTCGCCCGCCACGCCATTGAAAAACGCCTCGCCGGCAATGGCGCCGTACAGGACCGTGTTGCCGACGATGATGTTGTCGACCGCCCAACCGCGGAACTCCGTGTTCGGCCGCACGATGATGCGGCCGCCCGAGAGCCCCTTGCCCACGTAATCGTTGCCTTCACCGACCAGGTCGATGGTGATGCCGGCGGCCAGGAACGCGGCCGCCGACTGCCCCGCCGTACCCTGCAGCTGGATGTGGATGGTGTCGTCCGGCAAACCGGCGTGACCGTAGCGCTTGGCCACTTCCCCGGACAGCATGGTGCCCACGGTGCGGTTGACGTTGCGTACGGGCGAGATGAACGAGACGCGCTCGCCCTTTTCCAGCGCCGCCTTGGCCTGGGCGATCAGTTTATGGTCGAGCGCCTTGTCCAGGCCGTGTTCCTGCTCCTGCGTGTGGTAGATCGACTGGCCTTCCTGGACGGGGGGCTGGTAGAAAATATTCGAGAAATCCAGGCCCAGCGCCTTCCAGTGCGAAATCGCCTTCGACTTGTCGAGCAGGTCGGCGCGGCCGATCAGTTCGTCGTAGCTGCGGATGCCCAGTTGCGCCATCAGTTGGCGCGCTTCCTCGGCCACGAAGAAGAAATAATTGACGACGTGCTCAGGTTTACCGGAGAACTTGGCGCGCAACACGGGGTCTTGCGTGGCCACGCCCACCGGGCAGGTATTCAGGTGGCACTTTCGCATCATGATGCAGCCTTCGACCACCAGCGGCGCCGTGGCAAAACCGATCTCGTCGGCGCCCAGCATGGCGGCGATGACGACGTCGCGGCCGGTTTTCATCTGGCCGTCGGCCTGCACGCGGATGCGGCTGCGCAAACCGTTCAGGACCAGCGTCTGCTGGGTTTCGGCCAGGCCCAGTTCCCACGGCGTGCCTGCGTGCTTGACGGACGACAGGGGAGAGGCGCCCGTGCCGCCGTCATGGCCGGCCACCACCACGTGATCGGCCTTGGCCTTGGTCACGCCCGCGGCGACCGTGCCGATGCCCACTTCGGAGACCAGCTTGACGGAAATCGAGGCGCGCGGATTGGCGTTTTTCAGATCGTGGATCAGCTGCGCCAGGTCTTCGATGGAATAAATATCGTGGTGCGGCGGCGGCGAAATCAGCCCCACGCCCGGCACCGAAAAGCGCAGGCTGGCGATGTATTCCGACACTTTGTGGCCGGGCAACTGGCCGCCCTCGCCCGGTTTTGCGCCCTGCGCCATCTTGATCTGGATCTGGTCGGCGGAATTGAGGTACTCGGCCGTCACCCCGAAGCGGCCCGAGGCCACCTGCTTGATGCGCGAACGCAGCGAGTCGCCGTCCTGCAGGGGAATGTCGACGACGACATTGTGGGCGCCGATCACGGAGGCCATGGTCTGGCCCTGCTTGATGGGAATGCCCTTGAGTTCCTGCGTGTAGCGGGCCGGATCTTCGCCCCCTTCACCCGTGTTCGACTTGCCGCCGATGCGGTTCATGGCGATGGCCAGGGTGGCATGGGCTTCCGTCGAGATCGAGCCGAGCGACATGGCGCCGGTGACGAAGCGCTTGACGATCTCCTTGGCCGGCTCGACTTCCTCGAGGGCGATCGCCTTGGCCGGATCGAGCTTGAACTCGAACAGGCCGCGCAAGGTCAGGTGACGGCGGGTCTGGTCGTTGATCAGCTGGGCGTACTCTTTATAACTATTAAAATTGTTCGAGCGGGTCGAGTGCTGCAATTTGGCAATCGCGTCCGGCGTCCACATGTGGTCTTCGCCGCGCACCCGGAATGCGTATTCGCCGCCCGTGTCGAGCGCTTCGGCCAGCAGCGGGTCCTTGCCGAAGGCCAGATTGTGCAGGCGCAGCGCTTCCTCGGCCACCTCGAACACGCCGATCCCCTCGACGCCCGAGGCGGTGCCGCGGAAGTAGGTGTTTACGAGCGACTTGTTCAGGCCCACCGCTTCGAAAATCTGCGCGCCGCAATACGACATATAGGTCGAGATGCCCATCTTCGACATCACCTTCATCAAGCCCTTGCCGACCGCCTTGGTGTAGTTGTAGATCGCTTTCTCGGCCGACATGTCGGCGCCCAGGCCCTGGGCCAGCTCGGCCAGGGTTTCCATCGCCAGGTATGGATGGACCGCTTCGGCGCCGTAGCCGGCCAGCAGGGCGAAATGGTGGGTTTCACGGGCAGAACCGGTTTCCACCACCAGGCCCGTCGAGGCGCGCAGGCCGCGCCCGACCAGGTGCTGGTGAACGGCCGAGGTGGCCAACAGGGCGGGAATCGGCACCTGCGCGGCCGAGACGGCACGGTCGGAGATGATCAGGATGTTGTGGCCGGACTTGACGGCATCGACCGCCTCCGCGCACAGCGAAGCGAGCGACGCTTCGATGCCGTCCTTGCCCCAGGCGACGGGGTAGCAGATGTTCAATTCATAAGACTTGAACTTGCCGCCCGTGTGGGCGCTGATGTTACGCAGGCGCACCATGTCGTCAAACCCCAGCACGGGCTGCGACACTTCCAGGCGCATGGGCGGATTGACGTTGTTGGTATCCAACAAGTTCGGTTTCGGGCCGATGAAGGACACCAGCGACATCACCATCGCTTCGCGGATCGGGTCGATCGGCGGGTTGGTGACCTGGGCGAACAACTGCTTGAAATAGTTATACAGGGGCTTGAGCTTGTTCGACATCACCGCCAGCGGCGAATCGTTGCCCATCGAACCGGTCGCCTCTTCGCCCAGCAGGGCCATCGGCGCCATCAGGAACTTCAGGTCTTCCTGGGTGTAGCCGAACGCCTGCTGGCGGTCGAGCACCGTGGCGCCGGCCTGCTCGCCCTGGGCGGGCAGCGCACGCGCGCGGTTGTGCGCCAGCTGGCTCTCGGCCAGCTTCAGTTCGCCCAGCTTGATGCGCACCGAATTGATCCAGGCCTTGTACGGCTTGGCGTTGGCGTACATGTCCTTGAGTTCCTTGTCGTCGATGATGCGGCCCGCTTCCAGGTCGATCAGGAACATTTTGCCCGGCTGCAATCGCCACTTCTGGATGATCTTCGATTCGGCGATCGGCAGCACGCCCGACTCGGACGCCATCACCACCAGGTCGTCGTCGGTGACGATGTAGCGGGCCGGGCGCAGGCCGTTGCGGTCGAGCGTGCCGCCGATGTGGCGGCCGTCCGTGAAGGCCATCGCCGCCGGGCCGTCCCACGGCTCCATCATCGAAGCGTAGTACTCGTAAAAGGCCTTGCGGTTGTCGTCCATCAGGGTGTGGTTTTCCCACGCCTCGGGGATCATCATCATCATCGCCTGGGCGATCGGGTAGCCGGCCATGATCAGCAGCTCGAGCGCGTTGTCGAAACAGGCGGTGTCGGACTGGCCTTCATAGATCAAGGGGAACAGTTTCTGCAGATCCTCGCCCAGCACGGCCGACTTCATCACCCCTTCACGGGCGCGCATCCAGTTGAAGTTGCCCTTGACGGTGTTGATTTCGCCGTTGTGGGCGATCAGGCGGTACGGGTGCGCCAGCGGCCACTCGGGGAAGGTATTGGTGGAAAAGCGCTGGTGCACCAGCGCCAGCGCCGAGATGCAGCGGGGATCCTGCAAGTCCTGGTAGTACAGGCCCACCTGGTCGGCCAGCAGCAGGCCCTTGTAGACGATGGTGCGGGCCGACATGGACGGCACGAAAAATTCTTTGCCGTGGAGCAGCTTCAAGGCCTGGATGGCGTGGCCCGACGATTTGCGGATCACATACAGTTTGCGCTCGAGCGCGTCGGTGACCATGATGTCGGGACCGCGGCCAATGAAAATCTGGCGGATCACCGGTTCCTTGGCGCGCACGGTGGGCGACATCGGCATCGCTTCGTCGATGGGCACGTTTCTCCAGCCCAGCACCACCTGGCCTTCGATGCGGGCGGCCCGCTCGATTTCCTGTTCGCAGGCGATGCGCGAGGCGTGCTCTTTCGGCAGGAACACCATGCCCACCCCATATTCGCCGGGCGGGGGCAGCTCGACGCCCTGCTTGGCCATCTCGTCGCGGAAGAACTGGTCGGGAATCTGGATCAGGATGCCGGCGCCGTCGCCCATCAGTTTGTCGGCGCCAACGGCGCCCCGGTGGTCGAGATTTTTCAGGATCAACAGACCCTGCTCGATGATCGAATGCGATTTATTGCCCTTGATATGGGCAATGAAACCGACGCCACAGGCATCGTGCTCGTTGGACGGGTCGTACAAACCTTGGGCAATCATCGATCTCTCCACAGCATTTAACAAAATGAAGACCGACGATATCGCAACGCAGCAAAAAGTTCAAATGGAATAATTAGGGTCGGAGTCGAATTAACTTGGCGTGATTTGCGGAAAAATTTAATCAGGGACAGAGTCAACGACTGCCACCTTGGCGGGCCGTCCCCGCTTCGCCGGCAGCACCTGGCGCTGTGCCTTGCGCGCCAGCGCCGCCTTGAAGGCGGCCCCGCCGAGGGGCCAGCCCTTGAGGACGGCGCTTTCAATGACGGCGATTTGCGCAACAGTAAGCGCTTGCTCACAGACGGCCTTGTAGCGCGCTTCGCGTTGGAAGGGGGTGTTGCCGAGCGCCCAATACAGGGCGTGGTCGGTGATCAGGGGATCGGTGCGCAGGCCGATATGGTGGGCGTAACTGGACCAGGAATGGGCCAGCGGATCGGCGCTGTCGGCGCCGGTTACCCCCTCGATATATTGGCTGCATTGCAAAAAAAAGCCGTCCGCTTCGATCACCGAGGTCTTGAAGCGGCCGCTGAACAGGCTGCCCGAGCGGCCGTACTTGCGGTTGAACCAGGGCACATAGTAGCGGCCCGTGCGCTGCAGGGCGGCGCCCAGGCCGTCCTCGTCGGACGGGGTGGCGAGCAGCTGAAACTGGTCGGGCAGCAACTGGTAGGCATGCACCAGCACCTTGTAGTGGCGGGCACTGTCGCGCAGCCACACTAAAAATTGCTGGTAGTCTTCGGCGTCGCGGAAAATCGCCGCCTGGTCGTGGCCGTGCTGGACGATGTGGTGGGGCGCGTGGGGAATGATCAGTCGGGGCAGGCGGGCCATGGCGTCAGGGGCGCATTAAAAATCCCATTTTACGCCGCCCCGCCTGACTCTGTCCCCGATTAATTGACGGTCACGACAGGCTGAAGCCGGCCGACAGGCTGTAGCCTTCGCCGTAGGCGCTGCGCAGGGGCAGGTCCTGGCCCAGCCCGGTGCGGGCCTTCTTGCGCAGGCGGTACACGAGCATGTCGACCCGGCGGCTGGCATCGGCTTCGTCGCCGCCCATGCCGGCCACGATCACCTGGCGCGGCACGGCGCGGGTGTTGATGGTGAGCAGGTGCAGAAAATTGCATTCTTTTTCCGTCAGGTCGATGACGGCGCCCATCAGCTCGAGCTGGCGCGCGCTCACGCGCAGATTCCATTTGCTGGGCGGCAGCGAGGGCTCTTGCGGGCGCACGCGGCGGTCGAGCGCCTCGATGTGGGCGGCCAGCTCGGGAAACTTGATGGGCTTGCTCAGGTAATGGTCGGCGCCCAGCTGCAGGCCCAGGATGCGGTTGTCGAACGCCACCCGGCCCGTCAGCACCAGCAGGCCGATTTCCGGATACAGCTGGCGCATGCGGGGAATCACCGTGAAGCCGTCTTCATCGGGCAGGCCGAGGTCGAGCACGACCACGGCGGCAGGGCTCTTGGTCAGCGCCAGCCACATGTCGGCTGCGCTGGTGGCAAGGCTCACCTCGTGGCCTTGTTCGCGGAGAAACTCCGCCATGTCGTCTGCGTAGTCGCCGTTGTCTTCAACGATCAAAATCTGGGTCATCGGTGGGCCGGTAGTTCGTTAGGCATTAACCATCAGCATCAATGATGCTTCGTGCCAACTTAAAATTTGTTACCGGAATTATCACTGCTGTGCCCGACTGTGGCAACCTCTTTCCCCGTTACAGATCGAATTGGCAGGCAAATACGGAACTCCGTCGTGCCGGGCCCACCGTCCGCTGCGCGCCGCCGATGCTCGATCGTGCCGCCGTGCACTTCCACCACGGCGCGCGCCATGTACAGACCCAGGCCGGCGCCGGCGTGCTGGCCGACATTGCTGCCGCGCACGTGTTTGCCAAAAATGGCGTCCTGTTCGCCGTCCGGCACGCCCGCGCCGCTGTCGTGCACGGCCAGCACGAGGGCGCTGTCGCTGACGCTGCCGACGAGGGCGATGGGCTGGCCGGGCGGGCCGTATTGCAAGGCGTTGTCGACCAGCACCTTGAGCGCCAGCCGCAAGCCCTGCGGCTCGCCGCGCAGCGTGTCGGGCAGGTCGCCCAGCGCCAGCGTGGCGGGGCGGCCGCTGGCGCGCACCTGCTGCGCGCCCTCTTCCAGCAGCCGGCGCGGATTGACCCGGTCGGCACGCGCCACCGTGCCGCTGGCGGCGACGATGTCGGGCGACAGGTATTGCTCGAGCATGCCGATCATTTGGTCGACCGCCTTGGCAATCTTGCGGTAGCGGTCGCGGGTGGCCTGGTCGGCATCGATCCCCGTAACTTCCAGTCGCTGGATGGCGCCGTCGATGGTCGACAGGGGGGTGCGGAACTCGTGGTTGAGCATGCTGGCGAAGCGGCGCCGGCCCGCTTCGTGCTCGCGCCGCTGGGCGATGTCGCGGATCACCCCCACCAGCGCGTCGGGCACGCCGGCGGCGTCGACGGTAAAAGTGGAAATGATTTCCAGCGGCACCTTGTGGCCCTGGCGGTGCACGATGCCCGTTTCACGCACGAGCCGGGCGCGGCTGGCGTCGCCCGCGTCGAGCCGCGCCAGCCGCGCGGGCAAGCCCGCCATCAGGCCGGCCAGCACGGGCGCGGCGGCCGAGGCGGGGTCGCACCATTCGGCGGCCGTGTAGCCGCTGAACTGGGCAATGCCGGGGCTGACATAGCGCAGCACGGCGGCGGGCAAGTCGATGACCCAGGCGATGTCGCCACCGATTTCCGCGATGGTCAGAAATTGCCTGGCGGCGGGATCGGTGGCGTGGCGGTCCATGGTGCTCCTGGCTTAGTCTTCGAGGGGGGCGAAAATCGCCTGCAGATCTTCCTGGGTCAGCACCAGCTTATTTGCTTCGCCATCGGCCAGGATCGACTGCGCCAGGTCCTGCTTTTTCTGCTGCAGGAGCTGGATTTTTTCTTCCAGGGTGCCCTTGGCGATCAGTTTATAGACGAACACGGGCTTGTCCTGGCCGATCCGCCAGGCGCGGTCGGTGGCCTGGTTTTCGGCGGCCGGATTCCACCACGGGTCGTAGTGAATGACGGTGTCGGCCGCGGTCAGGTTCAGGCCCACCCCGCCCGCCTTCAGGCTGATCAGGAACATCGGCACGGCGCCCTGCTGGAACGCCGCCACCTGGGCCGCGCGGTCCTTGGTCTCGCCCGTGAGCAAGGCGTACGGGATGCGGCGCGCATCGAGCTCTTCCTGGATCAGTTCGAGCATGCTGGTAAATTGCGAGAACACCAGGATCTTGCGGCCTTCCTGCAACAGGTCGTCGACCATCTGCATCAGGTCGATCAGCTTGGCCGAGCCCGATTCCTTCTTCCTGGCCGGCAAAGCCTTGACGAGGCGGGGATCGCAGCACACCTGGCGCAATTTGAGCAGGGCTTCGAGGATCACGATCTGGCTGCGCGCCACGCCCTTCTTGTCGATCTCGTCGCGCACTTTCTTGTCCATCGCCAGCCGCACCGTTTCGTACAGGTCCCGCTGGGCGCCCGACAATTCGACCTTTCTCACCATTTCCGTCTTCGGCGGCAACTCCTTGGCCACATTGTCCTTCGTGCGGCGCAATAAAAACGGCCGGATGCGGCGGTTGAGCAGGGTGCGCCGCAGCGGGTCGTCCTGCCGCTCGATGGGGTGGCGGAACTGGCTGTTGAAGGTTTTTTCGTCGCCCAGCAGGCCCGGCAACAGGAAATGGAACTGCGACCACAGTTCGCCCAGGTGGTTCTCCAGCGGCGTGCCGGTCAGGCACAGGCGGTGGCGTGCATTGAGCAATCCGGCGCTCTGGGCGGCCTTCGAGCGGTTGTTCTTGATGTAGTGCGATTCGTCGAGAATGACCAGGTGATAACTGTGCTGGCGCAGTTTTTCCTCATCGCGCGGCAGCAGCGCGTAGGTGGTGAGGATGATGTCGCAGTCGTCGATACGGTCGAACAGGTCGAGCCGCTCCTTGCCCTGCAGCAGCAGCACGCGCAGGCCGGGCGCGAAGCGCGCCGCTTCCTCCTGCCAGTTGGTCATCAGGCTGGTGGGGGCGATCACCAGCGCCGGACTGGTCAGTCGGCCCGCTTCCTTTTCCACCAGGATGTGGGCCAGGGTCTGCACCGTCTTGCCCAGGCCCATGTCATCGGCGAGGATGCCGGCCAGGTCGTATTCGCGCAAGAACTGCATCCACGCCAGGCCATCGGCCTGGTAGTCGCGCAAGGTCGCCTGCAAGCCGGCCGGCGCCGGCACTTTTTGCACGGCGCCGAACAGGCTCAGCTTGCGGCCCGTCTCGCGCAACTGCTCGCCGCCGGACCAGGCCAGGTCGGTGCCCCGGGCCAGCTCTTCGAGCCGGGCCGCGTCGAGCGTCGACAGGCGCACCTTGTTCTTGATCTTGTCGCTGAAATACAGTTCGCCCAGCGTCGCCAGGATCGGTTTCAGGCGGCCCCACGGCAGCGCCACCCGCACGCCGTCCGGCAAGGGCGCCAGCATGTGATCGTCGTCCGCATGGGCGGCCAGCACGTCGGGATCGAAATCGCTGGGCGCGTTGCGGATCAGCTGCACCAGCACGGGCAGCAAGGGCACGCGCTGCTGATTGACGACGATGCCGAGCTCGAGCTCAAACCAGGCGTTGTGCGCTTCGGCGGGCTGGTCGATGTCGGCGTACCAGTGCTGCACCGGCACCACATCGTAGCGGTAATGCCGGGCCCGCTGCATGTGCCAGCCCGCCTGTTCGAGCGCGCCGATGCCGTCGGCGGCAAAGCGGATCCAGTGCGCCTGCGACTCGAGCTGGAGCGCGCCCGCCAGGCCGTTCAGGGGCGCCGTGGCAGGTTTGCGAAAGCCCAGCGCCTTCAGGGTGGCCAGCGCCGCCCCTTCGGCGGCGCCGTTGCGGGAAATCACCTCGGTGACGTCGCCCTGCTGGCGCACCACCCGTTGATCGGGATCAAAGGAGACGCGCTCGCCGTCGTAATCGAAGGAGAGAACGGCGACGTCGTGCCAGCGGGGGCTGGCGCCGTCGGCCAGTTGCACGCTGTCGAGTTGCAGCCACGGGGTGGGCGTGACGTCATCGCGCAGGCGCTGGATCAGGGGCTGGGGCAAGGGCATCAATTGCTGCAGGCCATGGGCCAGCAGCAGTTGCGACACGCGTTTTTTATCGGGCCCGGCCAGGGTCGGCGCCTGCGCCACCAGCGCTTGCAATTCCGCCAGCGAAATATCGACGCCGCCCCGGTTCAGTTCCAGCGCGCCGCACGACAGATTGTCGATGTACCACGGCGGATCGGTGGGCAGCATGTAGTCGATCTGGTCGGCGGCGCTGTGGGTGGCGCCCTTGACGGGCTCGACCTGCCAGCCCAGGCGCGCGCTGCGGCCCTCGTCGCGCCACACCAGGTTGGCCTTACGCACCTGGCCCGCCTGCAGGGGATAGACCAGGCCGTTCGACATGTCGGACCAGGAATTGGCCCACAATAATTTGTCTTGTTCTAACAACATTTGCAGCAAGATCGCGCCAATCTTGCCCTTCGGCTCGGTGGCCGTGCTCGTTTGCGAGGCGCCGCTGCGCATGGCGATAAAGAAGCGCACCAGGTCTTCGTCGTCGCCTTCGAGGTAGGCAGGCGGCGTCGACAGCAGGGAAAACACTTCGCTCACGGGGCTGGCCGCGGCCACTTCGCCGTTCGGCCGCAGGCGCGCCTTGCACAGGCACAGGGCCACGTGGCGCCCGCCGCTGGTGGGCGCGAGCACATAGACGAATTTGTACTGGACCAGTTTGGGGTCCTTGAGGTCGGCGCCCAAGCGGGGCCGGGGATGGGCGGCGGCATCGACCCGCTGCAACCAGCTGGCCACGGGCGGCGCCAGCGGGGTGCCGCCATGCAGGGCGGTGGGCATGAGCAGCGTGGCGGCGGGAGCCGCAGCAGGCGTGGAAGGCGTGGGAACACCGGCGCCTTCCGCGCGGGCGTCAAGGGCGTCGTCGCGCCGGCCATCCGAGGTGTGCATTGTTCTTTGCATTCTGTATCAAAAAAGACAAGACCCGATATTATGCGCCATCCCGCCCGCCCCTGCCTAGCTGCGGCTGGTACAGGACTGGTCGCCGCTCAAAAGATTGCCATGTGTATATTTAGCTGCGTCCGTCTGACATCATCGCCTGAAAGGGCCGCTAAAACAAGCCGCCGGGGTGGCCAGATTGACGGTGGGCGCCGCGCGCACAAAAGCGGGTGTTCACTTTGGTGTGCAGCCGCTATCATCCTGCCTCGACTTTGAGGATCCGCCCCATGCTCCCTACCATTGAACAACGCCTGGCCGTAGAACTGGCCGCCAAGCCGGTGCAGGTCGCCGCCGCCATTGCCCTGCTCGATGAAGGCGCCACCGTGCCCTTCATCGCCCGTTACCGCAAGGAAGCGACGGGCGGTCTCGACGATATCCAGTTGCGCCTGCTGGAAGAGCGCCTGCGCTACCTGCGCGAGCTGGAACTGCGCCGGGGCGCCATCATTGCCTCGATCACGGAGCAGAACAAGATGACCCCGGCCCTGCTCGAGGCGATCGCGCTGGCCGAGGACAAGACCCGGCTGGAAGACTTGTATTTGCCGTACAAGCAAAAACGCCGCACCAAGGCGCAGATTGCCATCGAGGCGGGCCTGGCGCCGCTGGCCGAGGCCTTGTTGGCCGATCCCATGCTGGCGCCCGAACAGGCCGCCGGCGCCTACCTGTGCGCGCCGTTCACCACCGACGACGGCAACAATGGCGGCGTGGCCGACGTCAAGGCGGCGCTCGACGGCGCGCGCCAGATCCTGATGGAACGCTTTGCCGAGGACGCCACCTTGCTGGCCGCCTTGCGCGAGTACGTGCGCGAGCACGGCGTGGTGCAGTCGAAGGTGGTCGAGGGCAAGCAGGACGAAGGCGAAAAATTCGCCGATTATTTCGATTACGCGGAAAACCTGGCCAGCGTGCCCTCGCACCGCGCGCTGGCGCTGCTGCGCGGGCGCCGCGAGGGCATGCTCGACGTCATCCTGCGGCTCGACACGGAAGTGGAAAAGCCGAAGTGGGATGCGCCCCTGAACCCCTGCGAAGGCCGCATCGCCGCCCGCTTCGGCATCAAGCAGCAGGGCCGCCCGGCCGACAAATGGCTGGCCGACACGGCCCGCTGGACCTGGCGGGTCAAAAGTTTCATGCACCTGGAAACCGAACTGATGGGCGCCCTGCGCGAAAAGGCCGAACTCGACGCCATCAATGTGTTCGCCCTGAACCTGAAAGCGCTGTTGCTGGCCGCGCCGGCCGGCCCGCGCGCCACCATGGGCCTCGATCCGGGCTTGCGCACGGGCGTGAAGGTGGCCGTGGTCGACGCCACCGGCAAGGTGGTCGACACCGCCGTCATCTACCCGCACCAGCCGAAGAACGACTGGGACGGCGCGCTGCACCTGCTGGGGCAACTGGCGGCCAGGCACGATGTGTCACTCATTTCGATCGGCAACGGCACCGCCTCGCGCGAGACCGATAAACTGGCGCAGGACCTGATCAAGCAGCGGCCGGAACTGAAACTGACGAAGATCGTCGTCTCCGAGGCGGGCGCGTCGGTGTATTCGGCGTCCGAGTTCGCCTCGCGCGAATTGCCCGACATGGACGTGTCGCTGCGCGGCGCGGTGTCGATCGCCCGCCGCCTGCAAGATCCGCTGGCCGAGCTGGTAAAAATCGATCCGAAATCGATCGGCGTGGGCCAGTACCAGCACGATGTGTCGCAGTCGCAACTGGCGCGCGCGCTCGACGCCGTCGTCGAAGATTGCGTCAACGCCGTCGGCGTCGACGTCAACACGGCCTCGGCGCCGCTGCTGGCGCGGGTGTCGGGCCTGTCGAGCGCGGTGGCACAAAGCATCGTCAGCTACCGCGACGCGAAAGGGGCGTTCGCCTCGCGCGCGGCCCTCAAAGCGGTGCCGCGGCTGGGCGAAAAAACCTTCGAGCAGGCGGCCGGCTTCCTGCGCGTGATGGGGTCGAGCAACCGGCTCGACGCCTCGGCGGTGCACCCGGAATCGTATCCGCTGGTGGAAAAAATCCTCGCCGACATCAAGAAGGACCTGAAGGCCGTGATCGGCGATGGCGCCCTGCTCAAAACGCTGCAGCCGGCCCGTTACGCCGACGAGCGCTTCGGCGTGCCCACCATTACCGACATTCTCAAGGAACTGGAAAAGCCGGGCCGCGATCCCCGCCCGGAATTTACCACCGCGACGTTCAAGGACGGCGTCGAAGCCATCCGCGACCTGCGCCCCGACATGATCCTCGAAGGCGTCGTCACCAACGTCGCCGCCTTCGGCGCCTTTGTCGACATCGGCGTGCACCAGGACGGCCTGGTGCACATTTCGGCGCTTTCCAACACCTTCGTCAAAGACCCCCATACCGTCGTCAAGGCGGGCCAGGTGGTCAAGGTGAAGGTGCTCGAAGTCGACGAAAAGCGCAAGCGCATTGCGCTGACCATGCGCCTGACGGACAGCGCGCCGCAGCCGGGCGCAAAAGTGGAGCAGCGGGGCGACCGCAACGATGCCAAGCGGCTGGCCCAGCACCCGGGGCAGGCGGCGCGCGCGCCGGAAGCGGCCGGCAGCATGGCGGCGGCGTTCGCCAAACTCAAGCGCTAAGAGACCGCGAACCGGCAAATCGGCGTGGCGCGAGCCCGCCCGGGCATTTTCTTATAAAATGCCCTTCATTCAACCAAAATTACCCGAGGCAGCCATGAGCGATGTACAAACCTGGATCAAAGAGACGGTCGGCAGCACCCCCGTGGTGTTGTTCATGAAGGGCACCGCCCAATTTCCCCAATGCGGCTTTTCCGGTCGCGCCATCCAGATCCTGAAAGCCTGCGGCGTGCAGAACATCGCCACCGTGAACGTGCTGGACGATCCGGAAGTGCGTCAGGGCATCAAGGATTTTTCCAACTGGCCCACCATTCCCCAGCTCTACGTCAAGGGTGAATTCATCGGCGGGTCCGACATCATGGATGAAATGTTCGCCTCCGGTGAACTCAAGACCCTGATCGATGCCTGAGCTGCGCCCGCGCCGGCTGGTCATTGCCATCACCGGCGCCACCGGCGCCGTCTACGGCGTGCGGCTGTTGCAGCATTTGCAGGCCGATGCGACCGTCGAAACCCACCTGGTGATCTCCGACGCCGCCAACCTGACCTTGCATGAAGAGGTCGGCATGCAGCGCCGCGACGTTGAAGCGCTGGCCGACGTGGTGCACCGCAACCGCGACGTCGGCGCCACCATCGCCAGCGGCTCGTTCCAGTCCGACGGCATGATCATCGCGCCCTGCTCCATGAAAACCCTGGCCGCGGTGGCGCTGGGGCTGTCGGACAACCTGATTGCGCGCGCCGCCGACGTGGTGCTCAAGGAACGGCGCCGCCTGGTGTTGATGGTGCGCGAAACACCGTTCAACCTGGCGCACCTGCGCAATATGACGATGGTGACGGAAATGGGCGGCATCGTGTTTCCGCCCCTGCCCAGTTTTTATCAGCACCCCGCCTCGATCGAGGAGATGGTCGATCACAGCATCGCCCGCGTGCTGGACCTGGTGGGCGTGGCCCATGCGCTGGCGCCCCGCTGGGCCGGCATGAAGCCCCCTGCGGCGCCGCTGACCAGCGTGGACGCCGCCGACCCGCTCTAGGGCCTGCCGGCGCGTGCCTGGCTCAGCGCTTCTCGGCGTGCCAGCTGTCGGCCTGTTTCAACTCTTTGGCTTCTTCCACCATCCGGCGGTGCTGGATGCGCTTGCGCATCACTTCGGCGTGCTGGGCGGCCGTCATGGGCGGCACGGTCATCAGATCTTTGAGCTGCGCGGTGTTGCTGTAGTTGCTTTTCATAGGGCGGATGGGTCCTCGGCGACGTGGCGAACAGGATGAGGCTGAAACAGCGTTCAGCTGATTATGGCCCGATTGCGCGCTTTGTGCCGCGCTTTTCATAAATTGCCATATAGAATTTTTGACATGCCCGGCGCAAGAGGCGTTGCCTCCTGCCTCCAATGACGCAGAGTCAAAAGCGGGACGGTCGACGAGTCGTGGTATTTTAACAACGAAATCGCATCGGCGGCGGCATGCCGCACGCGACGGACGTGGTGGAAGAGCGTTACAACGCCATGCAAGCGGCCCCGCTCGCCGCGCGTTCAAATGTGAACGGGGCGCCGGAAATGATGTTGTAAACAGTATTTTTTATTACTTTTGGTAGTTTATTCGCACGAGCATGCGAATAAATTCTCGGGCAATTTGGCGATGATGTTCGTCTAGGCGTTGCAAATCGGCAATTAACTTGACGTCGGCCGACTCGAAGCGCGACGCGCCATTGGTCGATTCGCCGTTCGGCGAGACGCCCTCGGTGCCGCCAAAGCGCAGCCACTCTGCGGGCACGCCGAGCCACTGGGCGATCATGCGCAGCTTTTCCTGTGTGGGAATGGCTTCGCCCACGAGCCACTTGCGTGCCGCGTGGACCGTAATGGGCCTGCCGTCGAAGCGAATGTTAAATTCGCGGGCCAGGCGGGTCGGGCTGTCTGGCGAGTAATGGGCGTTTTTCAGTGCTTGTTGCAGCCGCACACTGAAACTTTCCCGTTCGTTTGATGAATTCATGGTTGACACTATTTCATGCTAATGGATGAAAGTCAGTCTCTTGACTGCTGAGACCGATCGTGACAATCGTTTTCTTCCGATGTAACAATTATGTGAGTATATACCCTGGCGCGCCCCGGCTACGAGGAATGTCATACATATTATGACTTCTGCTGTCTTATTGCTTATGCATCAGACGGGCACGACCGGCCTATCCCTGGGCCGCCACCACAAATCGGATGATGCCATCGTCCCCCCGCTGGCGCAGCACGATACCCTGCGCCCATAATTTGTGCAGGTGGGCGAGCGCTTCACCGAGGGCAAAGCTGAGCTGGTGGGCGTCGAGCGGGCGGTGGAACATCAGCGGCACGATGTCCATCGCCGAGTGCGGCGTGGCACAGGCGGCCACCACCTCATCGAGGCGGGCGGCGTGGTGCGCGCGCAGTTGGGCGATGCGGGTGTGCAAGCCCCGAAACGGCCGCCCGTGCGAGGGCAGCACCAGGGTGTCGTCGGGCAAGTCGGCAAAGTTCCCCAGCGCATCGAGGTACAGCTGCAGGGGATTGCCTTCGGGCTCGACGGCAAACACGGACACATTGGTGGAAATGCGCGGCAGCACCATGTCGCCCGAAATCAAGACCTTCAGGGCCGCGCAATACAGGCTGGCGTGCTCGGGCGAGTGACCGGCACCGCCAATGACCCGCCATTCGTGGGCGCCGATGGTGAGCTGCTGGTCGTGCTGCAGGCGGGTATAGGCCAGCGGCACCGCCGGCACCAGCGACGGATAGTAATGCTTGCGGCTGGCCATCTGCGCCAGCAGGGCCGGGTCGACCAGGCCGTGGCGCTGGAAATGGGGCAGCGCCGCGGTGCCGTCGACCCCGGGCAGGCCGGCCGCCATCATGCGGCCAAAGCCGTATTCGCCCGTGGTGATCCAGAACGGCGCGTCGAAACGCCGGCACAGCCAGTCGGACAGGCCGATGTGGTCGGGATGGCAGTGGGTGGCCAGCACCCGCCGCAGGGGCCGCCCCGCCATGGCGCCGGCGAACACCTGCTCCCAGGCGGCGCGGGTGGCGTCGGTGGCGACGCCACAGTCGACGGCGGCGTAGCCGTCCTGGTCGGCCAGCAGCCACAGATTGATGTGGTCGAGGGCGAACGGCAGCGGCATGCGCAGCCACGACAGGCCGGCCACGATGGGCTCGGCCGTGCCGGCCGCGGGCAGGCGCTCGCCAAACGGATAACTGAGCTGCGCTTCGAGTGGGTTCATGCGGTTCTTTCGAAAAGAGGGGCGCGGCGCGCTACAATGGTCCCCACGTTGACGTTAACGGAAGGTGCGCGCAGGCGCCCCATTCTAAGCCATTGCGCTTTTCACAGAACTCCGCCACCCATGCCCACCTACTCCATCGCCGAACTGGCGCGCGAATTCGACATCACCGCCCGCGCCATCCGGTTCTACGAAGACCACGGCCTGCTCGCGCCCAGCCGCGAAGGCGCCGGCGGGCGCAGCCGTGTCTACACGGCGCGTGACCGCACCCGGCTCAAACTGACCCTGCGCGGCAAGCGGCTGGGCTTGACCCTGTCTGAAATCAAGAGCATCGTCGACATGTACGAGTCGCCCAAGGACACCGTGGCCCAGATGCACCGTTTCCTGGGCGTGCTGGCGCACCAGCGCGAAACGCTCGAGCAGCAGCGCGACGACATCGACATGGCGCTGGCCGAAGTGGCCGCCCACGAGGAACAGTGCCGCCGCATGCTGGCCGAGGCCACCACGCCGGCGGACGGCAGGGCGGCGCCCTGAGGGGCTTTACGTTTACGTTAACGTCACATCCGCGTATGATGGCTTTCTCTTTTAATTGCATTGCGTGAGGACGATATGTTGCATTTGCCAGGCTTGACCTTTGATCACGGCGAAGACATCGCCGCCTTGCGCGAAGCGGTGCAACAGTTCGCCGCCGCCGAAATCGCCCCGCGCGCGGCCGAGATCGACCGCAGCGACCAGTTCCCCATGGACCTGTGGAAAAAAATGGGCGAGCTGGGCGTGCTCGGTATCACCGTCGACGAGCAATACGGCGGCGCCGGCATGGGCTACCTGGCCCACATCGTCGCCATGGAAGAAATCTCGCGCGCCTCCGCCTCCGTCGGCCTGTCCTACGGCGCCCACTCGAACCTGTGCGTCAACCAGATCAACCGCAACGGCAGCGAAGAACAAAAACGCCGCTACCTGCCCAAGCTGATCTCGGGCGAGCACGTCGGCGCGCTCGCCATGTCCGAGCCGAACGCCGGCTCCGACGTCGTCAGCATGAAATTAACGGCGGAACTGAAGGGCGACCGCTGGGTGCTCAACGGCACCAAGATGTGGATCACCAACGGCCCCGACGCCGACGTGCTGGTGGTGTACGCCAAGAACGACCTGGCTGCGGGCTCCCGCGGCATGACCGCATTCATCGTCGAAAAGGGCTATCCCGGCTTTTCGGTCGCGCAAAAACTCGACAAGCTGGGCATGCGCGGTTCGCACACGGGCGAACTGGTGTTCCGCGATTGCGAAGTGCCGCTTGAAAACGTGCTGGGCGGCCTGGGCAAGGGCGTCAACGTGCTCATGTCGGGCCTCGATTTTGAACGCACCGTGCTCTCGGGCGGTCCGCTGGGCATCATGGCCGCCTGCATGGACGCGGTGGTGCCCTACGTGCACGAGCGCAAGCAGTTCGGCCAGGCCATCGGCGAATTTCAGCTCATGCAGGGCAAGCTGGCCGATATGTACTCGACCATGATGGCGTGCAAGGCCTATGTGTACGCGGTGGGCCAGGCCTGCGACCGCGCCAGCGCGCCCGAACAGGTGCGCGCCCTGCGCAAGGACGCCGCCGGCGCCATCTTGTACAGCGCCGAAAAAGCCACCTGGATGGCGGGCGAAGCGATCCAGACCCTGGGCGGCAACGGCTATATCAACGAGTACCCGGTGGGCCGCCTGTGGCGCGACGCCAAGCTCTACGAAATCGGCGCCGGCACCAGCGAAATTCGCCGCATGCTGATCGGCCGCGAGCTGTTTGGCGAAACCTGCTAACGGCCCCTGCCATTCGCGCTACCATCGACGGCGCCATGCACCCCGCTGCGTTTCCGAAGTTGCTGTCGTCCCAGATCGCGTTCGATATCGCGCGCGCGATCCTGGACGGCTTCGACAAGCATTACCGCCTGTTCCGCCAGAGCAGCCAGAGCGCCAAGCGGCATTTTGAAACGGCTGCCTGGCAGGCGCAGCAGCAGACGGCGCGCGCCCGCATCGATTTCTATGACCGCCGCGTGCGCGAATGCGTGCAGGCGCTGGAAGACGAGTACCTGGGCGAGGAACTGAGCGACGCCGTCTGGCGCGAAACCAAGCTGCACTACATCGGCATGCTGTCCGGCCACAAGCAGCCGGAGCTGGCAGAAACGTTCTTCAATTCCGTCTGCTGCAAGATCTTGCACCGCACCTATTTTCACAACGATTTCATTTTCGTGCGCCCCGTGGTGTCGACCGAGTACATCGACACGGACGAGCTGCTGCCCACCTTCCGCGTGTATTACCCGCACCAGGACGGCTTGACGGCCACCTTGCGGCGCATCGTGACCAATTTCCAGCTGGCGGGCGAGTTTGCCGACCTCGACGGCGACATCGCCCTCGTCGAGCAGCGCCTGGCGCTGCTGTTCGCGGCCGGGCCGCCGGAGCCGAACCACCAGTTCCAGGTGCTGTCGAACCTGTTTTACCGCAACAAGGGCGCCTACGTCGTGGGCAAGGCCATCAACGGCCACCGCGAATTCCCCTTCGTGCTGCCGATCCTGCACGACGGCCACGGCAAGCTGACCATCGACACCGTGCTGGTCGACGCGGAACACATCAATCTGCTGTTTTCGTTTACGCGCGCCTATTTCATGGTTGACATGGAAGTGCCGTCGGCCTACGTGCAGTTCTTGCGCAGCCTGATGCCGCGCAAGCCCCGCAGCGAGCTCTACACCATCCTCGGCCTGCAAAAACAGGGCAAGACCCTGTTTTACCGCGATTTTCTGCAACACTTGAAACACACGGCGGACTGCTTCGAGATCGCCCCCGGCATCCGCGGCCTGGTCATGCTGGTGTTCGCCCTGCCCTCGTTTCCCTACGTGTTCAAGGTCATCAAGGATGTCTATCCACCGCCGAAGGAGACCACGCGGGCGCAGATCCAGGAAAAATATTTGCTCGTCAAGCACCACGACCGCGTGGGGCGCATGGCCGACACGCTCGAGTATTCCAACGTGGCCTTTCCGCTGGCCCGCTTTTCCGAGGCGCTGCTGGCCGAACTGCGCCAGCATGCCCCGTCCCAGGTGGAAATCGACGGCAGCCAGATCGTGCTGCGCCACTTGTACATTGAAAGACGGATGGTGCCCCTCAATATGGTGCTGGCAAGCGCAGAAAAGGCGGGCGACGAGGCGCGCATCGAGCACGCGGTGCGCGAATACGGCAATGCCATCAAAGAATTGGTGGCGGCGAATATTTTTCCAGGCGATATGTTGTACAAAAATTTCGGCGTGACGCGCCAGAACCGCGTGGTGTTTTACGATTACGATGAAATCGAAGCGATCACCGATTGCCATTTCCGCGACATCCCGCCGGCCCGCAACGAGGAAGACGAGATGGCCGCCGAACCCTGGTACGCGGTGGGCAAGCACGACGTTTTTCCCGAACAGTTCGGCACTTTTTTGCTGGGCAACGCCAGCATTCGCCGCCATTTTCTGGCCCACCATGCCGATTTGCTCACCAGCGCATTTTGGCAGTCACGCAAGCAACGCATCCTCGATGGCCATGTCGACGATGTCTATCCGTATCCGCAGTCGATTCGCTTCAGCCAGGAGCGCCGCGCCCGGGTCCGGGCCGGCCCCGCAACCGATCACCCCGCTTTTGAAGTCCCCGCTGTCTTAACCACCTATTTGGAGAACCACCATGAATGATCCAGTCGTTATCGTCGGCGCAGCGCGCACCCCGATGGGCGCCTTCCAGGGCGATTTTTCTTCCAAGAGCGCCAATGAACTGGGCGCCGTGGCCATTGCCGCCGCCGTCGAACGCAGCGGCGTCGACAAGGCGCTGATCGAGCACGTTTATTTCGGCAATTGCCTGATGGCAGGCCAGGGCCAGGCGCCGGCGCGCCAGGCGGCGATCAAGGCGGGCTTGCCGCTGTCGACGGGCGCCCTGACCTTGTCGAAAATGTGCGGCTCGGCCATGCAGACGACCATGATGGCGGTCGACTCGCTGCTCGCCGGCAGCGCCGAGGTCATCGTCACGGGCGGCATGGAATCGATGACCAATGCGCCCTACCTGATCCCCAAGGCGCGCGGCGGCTACCGCATCGGCCACGGCATGATGTACGACCACATGATGCTCGACGGCCTGGAAGACGCCTACAGCAAGGATGAAAAAACCGGCGGCGGCCGCTCGATGGGCACCTTCGCCGAAGAGTGCGCCATGCAATACGCGTTCACCCGCGAAGCGCAGGATGCGTTCGCCATCGAATCGGTCAAGCGCGCCCAGGCCGCCAGCGCCGACGGCAGTTTTGCGTGGGAAATCGCCGCCGTCACCGTCAGCGGTCGCGGCGGCGACACCGTCATCGACAAGGACGAGGGACCGGCCAAGGCCCGCCTCGACAAGATCCCCACCTTGCGCGCGGCCTTCAAGAAAGACGGCACCATCACTGCCGCCTCGTCGTCGTCGATCAACGACGGCGCCGCCGCCCTGGTGCTGATGCGCGAATCGACCGCCACCCGGCTGGGACTGACGCCGATCGCCCGCATCGTCGCCCAGTCCTCGCACGCGCAGGAGCCGAACCTGTTTACCACGGCCCCCATCGGCGCCCTGCAAAAGCTGCTCAAGAAAACCGGCTGGAGCGCGCAGAGCGTGGACCTGTTTGAAATCAACGAAGCGTTCGCCGCCGTGCCGATGGCCGCCATGCACGACCTCGACATCCCCCACAGCAAGGTCAACATCCACGGCGGCGCCTGCGCGCTGGGCCACCCGATCGGCGCTTCGGGCGCGCGCATCATCGTCACCCTGCTGGGCGCCCTCAAGAAAACCGGCGGCAAGCGTGGCGTGGCCTCGCTGTGCATCGGTGGCGGCGAAGCGACGGCGATGGCGTTCGAGATGGTGTAAGCCATGCCCACCGTCCTCATCCTCGGTGCCTCGCGCGGCATCGGCCGCGAACTGGCGCGCCAGTACCTGGCCGACGGCTGGCGCGTCATCGCCACCGCCCGCGCCGAAGCGCAGCGCGCGGCGCTGGCGGCGATGGGCGCGGTCGGCTTGCTGGTCGACGTCACCAGCGCCGAGTCGCTTGCCGGCCTGGGCTGGCAGCTCGACGGTGAGCGGCTCGACGCCGCCTGGCTGGTGGCGGGCCTGTACGGCCCGCGCCACGACGGCGCGCCCACCGAGGCCGAGTTCGACGCGGTGATGCACACCAACGTGCTGGCGGCGCTGCGCGTGCTGCCGCTGGTGGCGCCGCGGCTGGCGCCGGCCGGCGGCAAGCTGGCGGTGCTGTCCTCGCGCATGGGATCGATCGGGGAACGCAGCGCCGCCAATGGCAGCCTGTACCGCGCCAGCAAGGCGGCCCTGAACTCGGTCCTCAAGGACATCAGCCTCGTCTACGGCGCGCAGGGCGTCACCTGCGCCGCCTTTCATCCGGGCTGGGTGCAGACCGACATGGGCGGCGACGGCGCCGCCCTGGCCGTCGCCGACAGCGTGGCCGACCTGCGCCGCACCCTGGCCCGCCTGCGCGCGGCCGACAATGGCGGATTTTTCAATCACGACGGCAGCCCCATCGCCTGGTGACCTCAAGGAAGCAATGAACCTCAACGAAGAACATTTGATGATCCGCGACGCCCTGCGCAGTTTTGCGCAGGAGCGCCTGGCCCCGCAAGCGGCGCGCTGGGACCGGGAAGCGCATTTTCCCAAGGAAGAACTGGCCGAACTGGCCGCGCTGGGCGCCTTTGGCGTGGCGGTGCCGGAAGCGCTGGGCGGGGCCGGCCTCGATTATCTCGCGCTGGCGCTGGTGCTGGAAGAAATCGCCGCCGGCGACGGCGGCACCTCGACCATCATTTCCGTCAACAACTGCCCCGTTTGCAGCATCGCCATGATGTACGCCAACGATGCCCAGAAAGAACAATGGCTGCGCCCGCTGGCGCAGGGGACCATGCTGGGCGCGTTCGCCCTGACGGAGCCGCACACGGGCAGCGACGCGGCGGCCCTGCGCACCACCGCCACCCGCGACGGCGACGCCTATGTGCTCAACGGCACGAAGCAATTCATCACCAGCGGCAAGCACGGCGACGTCGCCATCGTCATGGCCGTCACCGACAAGGCAGCTGGCAAGCGGGGCATCAGCGCCTTCTGGGTGCCCACCAATACGCCCGGCTACATCGTCGCCGGCCTCGAACACAAGATGGGGCAGCACTCGTCGGACACGGCGCAGATCCTGCTGGAGAACTGCCGCGTCCCCCTTGAAAACCTGATTGGCCAGGAGGGACAGGGCTACAAGATCGCCCTGTCGGGCCTGGAGGGGGGCCGCATCGGCATCGCCTCGCAGGCGGTCGGCATGGCGCGCGCGGCCTTCGAGGCGGCACTGGCCTATGCCCGCGAACGGGAGAGCTTCGGCAAGCCCATTTATGAGCACCAGGCCGTGCAATTCCGGCTGGCCGACATGGCCACCCGCATCGAAGCGGCGCGCCAGCTGATCTGGCATGCGGCCAGCATGAAAGACGCCGGCCTGCCCTGTCTGAAGGAAGCGGCGATGGCCAAGCTGTTCGCCTCGGAAATGGCCGAGCGGGTGGTGTCGGAGGCGATGCAGATTTTCGGCGGCTATGGCTACGTCAGCGATTTTCCCATTGAGCGGATTTACCGCGATGTGCGGGTCTGCCAGATTTACGAGGGCACCAGCGACATCCAGAAAATCCTGATTGCGCGGGCTCTCTAGGCCACTTTGCGCTCTCAGCGCTTGCTGGCGTGGACATCCTCGAACGCCAGCATCGCCAGCAAGGCCTCCTCTTTGTCCGCGTCGAAGCCGCACTGGTGTTCCCAGTCACGGGGATTGTCGTAGGTGCCAAACAGCATGTCCCACCAGACGATATCGCCATAGTTATTCTTGTGGTGGCCGTGCCGGTGGTGAATGCGGTGCATTTCCGGGCGCTGGAACACCAGCCCCACCCAGCGGGGCGTCTTGACGTTGGTGTGATAAAAAAACTCGCCGATGGCCGTAAAGAACGTATAGATTGCCGCCCCCTCGAGCGACAGGCCGAGAATGCTGAACACCAGCGCGCTGCCGATGACAGAATTGACGATCATTTCCACCGGATGTTTATAGAACGAGGTGATCACTTCGAGCCGTCGCGGGCTATGGTGGATCTGGTGAAACCCCCGCCACAGAAACGCATTTTCGTGGCGCAGCCGGTGCCACCAGTAAAACACGAACGTGGCGATAAAATACGCGAGCGCGCCGCAGGCCCAGGGCGACCATCGCGTGCCAAGGTGCAGCAGCGAATACGGCGCCAGCCAGCGCTCCCAGCTGATCCCCGCAAGCAGCACCACGCCCAGTTGAACGGCATTGATCGCCAGCACCCGCAGCGGCCACGAGCGCACCGCCGGCAAGGGCCAGCCGGGCACGGCGCGTTCGAGCAGGAAGCAGGCGGCAAAGATGCACAGTATGGTGACAAGCATGACATTCTCCTTTTCAATGGATGGAGCCGCCAGCTTGGTCGAGAAGTTATATCAATGCTACCATTGGCGAAATCGTCTTACGCGATTCACAACTTCGTAGCGCTTTCCGATACTCCAGGCCATGACTGAAATTACCCAACTGGTGGCGACCCTCAAGCGCCAGCTCAAATTGCAGGGCAAGACCTACGCCCAGGTGGCCGTCGCGCTGGGCTTGTCCGAGGCCAGCGTCAAGCGCCTGTTCAGCGGTGGTCAGTTCACCATCGAGCGCATCGTCATCCTGTGCAATCTGCTGGGCCTGACCCTGGCCGAGCTGGCGCAGGCGGCCGAAGCCGGTGGCGCGCGCCTGCGCACCCTCAGCGCCGTGCAGGAGAAGGAACTGGTATCGGACACGCGCCTGTTGCTGGTGGCGGTGTGCGCGCTCAATCACTGGAGCATGGCCGACATGCTGGCGACCTACCGCATGAGCGAAGCGCAGTGCCTGCAAGGCCTGTTGCGGCTGGACCGCCTGGGCGTCATCACCCTGCTGCCCGGCAACCGCATTCGCCTGACAGTGGCGCGCGATTTCGACTGGCTGCCGGACGGCCCGATCCGGCATTTTTTCGACACCGAGGGCATGGCCGATTTCCTCGACAGCCGCTTCGCCGCCAGCGGCGACACGCTGGCGTTCTCGCACGCCATGCTCACCGACGCCGCGCTCGACAAGCTGCACGGCGAATTGCGCAAACTGCGCGCCGTCTTCGCCGAGCTGCACGAAGCGAGCCTGGCCTCGCCCCTGCCGAAACGCCGCGGCAGCGCCCTGCTGCTGGCCTTGCGCGAATGGGAACCGGCGCGGTTTACGGCATTGCGGCGCTGACGGGGCCACCGTAAACGCTAGCGCTCGATCAAGGGCAATATCTTCTCCGCCAACATCTTGTACTGCGCATCAATCACATCCTGATTCGGATCGTGCCCCGCCCGCGGCAGCACCACGATGGCCTTGGCGGGCGCCTCGATGCTGTCGAAGTAGCGCTGGGCGACATCGGGCGTGGCCAGCAGGTCTTGCGCGCCTTCGACGAAGAACACGGGGATGGCGAACTGCGTGCCCAGGCTGGGCAAATCCACCGTGGAAAACATGCCGTCGCCGCGCAGGCCGACAAACTGGAGAAAGGCGTAGTCTTCGCCCCCCTCGTAATCGGCCTGGGCCTGCGCGGTGGCGTACAGGGGCGCCGGCGTCCACCAGGCGGCCGGCGCCGCGGTGGTGACCTTCGCTTCGTAGCGGCGGATGATTTTGCGGACCTTGCCAAAGCTGCGCGGGTCGGTCCAGGGCGGCGCGCCGACGCCGTCGAGGATGGCCAGCGCGGGGACGTCGCCCGCCTCATGCACCAGCTGGCGCAGCTTCGGATAGCTGACCGCCTGGTTGGCCCGGTAGCCCACCACCTGCGCCGTGCCAAGGTAGGCGTAAAACAGCGCCGGGCGCTGCAGGGCCATGTGGACGGCCAGGATCGAGCCCCAGGAACTGCCCCATAAAATCACCTTGCGCTGGCCGTAACGCTGGCCCAGCCAGGCCGCCACCTCGAGGCCGTCGTCGCGCAATTGCGCGATGCTCAAGGGCGTCGCTTCAGACGGCTTGTTGCGGCCATAGGTCATGCCGGCGCCCCGCTGGTCCCAGTGGACCAGGGTAAATTGCTTGCTCCAGGCGCCGTACAGCGCATCCGAATACGGGCTCAGGGGATTGCCGGGACCGCCGTGGACGAACAGGATGATGGGGTTGGCGCAATCGTCCCCTTTGACGGTGACCCATTGTTCGATGCCGCCAATCGGCACGAAACCGTGCTGGTCGAGCCGCTGGTGGGGGGTGGCGCAGCCAAAGCCGGCAGCCGGCGCAGGTCCGGGCCCGGCCGGGGCGGCAAGGCAGGCGGACGCCATCGAAGTGAGCAACAGCGCAAGCGCGCCAGCAGGCAAGTTGAACAAGGGATCTCCCGTCGGTAAGGCTGGATCATAGTGAAATGCTGTTTTTTGATCAAGCAATAAAAAGGCCGGCGCGGACGCCGGCCTGCATGCTGGGCAAGAGCGGCGCGGCGGCCGCCCGCTGCGCTTATTGCGTGACGACGCTGACCTTGTCGAGCACGAACGAGGTTTGCAAGGAGGCGTCCTCGGTCATGGCAAACGACACGGTGACGCTCTGGCCCTTGTACGGCAGCAGGCTGAACGTGCGCAGCTGGTAGCCGGTCGCCTTGTTGACGTTGCTGTAGGTGGCCAGCGTGCCCAGCACCGTGCCGCTGCTGTTCTTTACGGTGACGACGAGCCTGTCATACACGGTGCTCCCCGTTTCGGCCGTATCGATATGCAGCGCGAATGACAGGGTGGCGCTGGTCGCCGTCGATGGAATCGCCACCGCCTGGGTCAGGGTTTCCGTCGACGTCACGCCGTTGCCGCCCAGCCAGGCGAAACGGCTGCCATCGTAGGCGCTCTGGCCGCTGAAGGCGCCGATTGCCGCCGTGGTGCCGGCCCAGCCCGTGGTGCCGGACTCGAAGCTGCCGTTGGTGACGCGCTCGACACTGCCGCCGCTGGCAGCCACCGTCAAGGTCGCCGCCGCGCTGGTGGCGGTGGTGGGCGTGGCGGCCGAGTCGGTGACCTTGACGCTGAAGGCGGCGCCGTTATCGGCCGTCTGCGCCGTCAGGCTGTAGGTGGCGGCGGTGGCGCCGCTGATGGTGGCGCCGTTGCGCAGCCACTGGTATTTGTAGGGCGCCGTGCCACCGCTGGCGGTGACGGCGAAACTGGCGGTGGCGCCCGCGGCCACCGTCACGCTGGCCGGGTTCGTGCTGATCGACACGCCGGTGCCGCCGCTTTCGGCGACGTCGGTGCCGACGTTGATCGCCGCGTAGGCGCGCTGCACGGCAATGGCTTCTTTCGAGCCCACCCCATACAGTTCCTGCGCCGCCGCCAGCACCTTGCTGCGCGCGTCGGCGTAGTTGGTCGAGGCGGTGAACTTGGTGGTGGCCGCCTTGAACCAGATCCGGTACGCCTTGTCGTTGCCGATCCCCGTCATCGCCAGCGGCGCCTTGTTCAGGTAAGCGCTGTAGTAATCGCTGCTGGTGGTGGCGCTGGACCCTTGCGACAGAAAATAAAACATGCGGTTGTTCGGACCGGACGAGTAATGCACGTCCAGGTTCTTGACGGTGCTGCTCCAGGCGTTCGGGCTCGAGCCATCCTTGCTGGGCTTGTACATCCAGCGCAACGGCGTGGCCGTCTTGGAAATTTCCTTGCCCATCATCCAGTCGTTGCCGGCCGGGACCACGGTACCCGTGCCGCCGTTGCGGGCGTAGGCTTCCACCATCTCGCCGTTGATGTCGGAGCTCGATTCGTTCAGGCCGCCCGACTCGCCCGAGTAGGTCAGATTGGAGGTGGCGGCGGTGACGCCGTGGCCCATTTCATGGCCGATGACGTCGATCGCGCCCAGGCTGTTGAACGAGGCGCCGTCGCCCACGTACATGCAGCGGCAGGTGTCGTCGTAATAGGCGTTGTCGTAGGCGGTGTTGACGTGGGCGGCGATGTAGGTGGCCGTGTTGTTGCCGTCGAGCGACTGCCAGCCCAGCGTGTTCTTCATCATGTCATAGGTGTTCATCAAGCCCCACAGGGCGTTGACGGCGGCGGTCTGGCCGTTGGCGTTGGTGGTGGAACCGCCGGCGATGTACTGCTGGCCGTCGCCCCAGGTGTTGCTGCTGTTGGTGTAGATGGCGCCGGCGGTGATGCCATGGTTGGCGTTGGTGATGGCCATGCCGCCGTAGGTGCCGCCGGTGCCGCGGGTGGTGTCTTTCATGATGTAGCTGCTGCCCGACAGGGTCGTGCTGATCGGCACGGTGCCGTTGTACTGGCTATAGCCGGTGCCCACCACCGTATGCAGGGCCGACCATTGCTTGAGCACGCGGCCGTCGTTGGCGCTGATGATGGTGTCGTGGAAGACGGGGCGGTGGTTGGCCGCGATCAGGCGCGTCTTGACCAGGTAGGCCAGTTCGTAGCCCGTCACTTCATCGACCAGGTCGAGCGCATTGAGCTGCGCTTCGGGCTTGTTGGCGGCAGCGGCCACGCGCACCTGCGTGACGACGGGATAGACGATCAGTTCGGCGTGGGTCTTGGCCGCTTCGCCGCTGTAGGGACCGATGGCGCTGGTGACGCGGGTGACGGCGTCGGCCGCCGACAGGGCGGCACGGGTACTGAAACTGGAGAAGCGCCCACCCGTCCTGGCGGCGGCGGCGCCGTAGCCCAGGCCGGCGCGGCGCTCGGACACCGATTCGCTGACGATCTTGCCGGCGTCGTTGGTGACCACCACCGATTCCGACTGAAACACCCGCACGCCCTTGTAGGTATGGGCCAGCCGGCTCACGCTCGAGCCCCGCACACCGGGATGGAAGGCTTCCAGGGCGTAACCGTGATCGCTGTCGAGGCCCCGCTTGGCGTGCGCGGCGCTCAGCCTGGCAGCGACGTCGGCGCGGGCGCCGGCGCGGGCGGCCGCCAGCGGATCGGCAGCGGCCGGATCGCCCGACTCGGCGCCGCGCGCGGCGGCGACGGGACCGCCCATTAATTGCGGACCGGCAAAAACAGGAGCGCCCACCAGCATCGGCAGGCAGGCCAGGGCGGTGGCCAACAGGGTTGTGCGTCGTTTCATTGCGTCTCCATCGGGGTGAGGTGGCATGGACCGTGGCGACGCGCCGCAAGCGCGGTCGCGTCGAGGAATGTGACCATAGGCGCGAAAAAAGTCCAAGTCAAAAATCTCGTCAATTTGGACGCCTTGCCGCTAAATGTTCAGTTCTGGACATGCCGCACCGTCGTTGTTGAAGCAAGGACAAGGCCCTGCGGTCGCGCACACCGTGGACGTGCTCGACTGTGGTCAAACTGCGACGACTTGTCAGAATGAATAGGTCGTTCATTACAATTGTTTAATCAAGATTTTGGCTTGATACCGATCAAAAAACCAGTAAAAGCCGTATTTCTCAGAATATTGTTTTGCCATCCCCAGAGAAATAGTTTCTCGATCGAACTATATGCATGCCACATCCGACCGCGCAGGAAATTTACAAATTGCGCAATCGTTTTCACACATAGCGGTGCCCCGATTCGATTGCATTTTTGCGCGGGCGCGGTCTACACTCAGTAAAAGTTTCCGGCAGAAGTGCCAGGAAACATCGATATCAAGCGCGCGCAGTCCGCTTAGCCACAGCGCACATACCGGGAAAAAATCATGTCCTGTCCATTCTGTTTGCCCACCGTCGATGGCGCCCCCTTGATCACCTGAGCGCCGCACGCTGGCGCCCCTGCCGCATCGTCGGCTGCGGCGGTGCCATGCGGGGACTTGTCGTTTTAACGTTCGTTGTACATTGAACCCGGCCGCGCCCGGGAAATGGGATGCGCATGCAATCGATCGCCACCAAAGTGGAGCAGTACGTGTCGGAGTCGCCGTTCTTGACGGAAGGGATCGCCACGGGCTTGCTCAACCTGTCCGAACTGGCGCGCCAGATACGCCCCCATCTCGAATCGGACCTGTGGAAGCCGGTGGGCCAGGCTGCCGTCGTGATGGCGCTGCGCCGCATCTCCGGGCGCCGGCCGCAGCACGATTTGGCGCAGCCGGTCCTGCTGGCGCCCCGCCTGGGCGAACTGACCACGCGCGCCGATTTAACCGTTTCCACCTACCGGCTGGCCGACGCCAGCAGCGCGTGCCAGCGCCACCTGCTGGCGCTGGCCGAGCCGCACGACGGCGCCTTTGTCTGCGTTACCCGGGGCGTCCATGAAATGCTGGTGGTGTGCAGCGGGCCCCTGCTGCACCTGGTCGAACAGGCGTTCGGCCAGCAACGCCTGCTGGCGCGGGTGGAAAATCTGACGGCGCTGACCTTGCGCCTGCATCCGGAAACGCGCAAGACGCCCGGCGTGTATCACGCGGTGCTGAAAAAACTGGCGTGGGACAAGATCGCCGTGGTCCACATGATGTGCACGTTTTCCGAGATGACCATCTTGCTGGAACCGTCGCAGACGGGGGCCGCCTTCGCGGTGCTGTCGCAGATCGTCGGGCAGGCCCTTAACGCACCGCCGCCTCCAGCAAAGTGATGGTCTGGCGCGCGGTGTCGAGGGTGGCGCGCACGCCCACGGGCAAGGTCAGCTGGTTGCGGATGTGGCCGATCGAGTAGCCCGTCACGGCGGGAATGCGCAGCGGCTGCAGGTGCAGGTCGAGCGTTTCGTCGAGCGTGAGCGAGACGTCCTCGTGGCCGGGGCCGCAGTTCTCGCAAATGCCGATGATCACCGCGGCGGCCCGCTGCAAGCCGCCCGCCAGGTCCAGCTGGGTCAGCCAGCGGTCGATGCGATAGGGCGCTTCGTTGACTTCTTCCAGATACAGCAGGCTGTCGGTGAAATCGGCGCCATACGGCGTGCCGGCGAGGGCGGCGACCATGCTCAGATTGCCGCCGATCAGGCGGCCGGTGGCGCTGCCGGCGTGCACGGTGCGGATGCCGAAATGGGGCTCGGCGGCGGCGCGGCGGGCGTTTTCCATCGCCATCGGCATGCAGTAGCGGGGCGCCGGGTCCATCAGCACGGCCAGCATGTGCTCGGTGGAATAGCTCGACAGGGTCGAGCCGGCCACGGGCCCGTGAAAGCTGACCAGGCCGGCGCGCCGCAGCAGGGCCAGCTGCAGCACGGTGATGTCGGAGTAGCCGAGCAGGATTTTCGGGTGGGCGCGGATCAGCGCGTAGTCGAGCCCGGCCAGCAGGGAGATGGCGCCGGAGCCGCCGCGGATGCACCACAGGGCCTTGACGTCCGGGTTGGCGAACATGGCGTGCAGGTCGGCCAGGCGGTGCGCGACGGCGCCGGCGTAGTTGCCGTGGACTTCGCGCAAGTGGCTGCCCAGCGCCACCCGAAACCCCAGCCCTTCGATATTGGCCACCGCCTTGGCGATGGCGTCGTCGCTGGTGTGGCCGGCCGGCGCGATCAGGCCGATCAGGTCGCCTTCGCGCAGGCGCGGTGGTTTGATCAAGGTCATGGGAGAGGGACGGCGCCGCGAGCCGCCGGCCGCATGCGCGGGCAAGGCGGCCGCCAGGCTGGCCGCGGCAAGCGCGCCACCGAAGCGGCGCCGGCTGGAAATCGAATCGGACATGCGTCTGCGCTAAAAAGGAACAGCAAAAAAAATCGGCGGTGCCGAAGCAGCCGCCGATCGCTTGTACGTGGGCGCTTGACCGTTGCCGGTCAAGCGCACCCCATCAGAACGTGTACTTGCCCAGCACCGTCAAGGTGCGGCCACGGGGGTCGGCCACCCGTGGGTCCCAACCGGCGCCGACGACTTCGTCGACGTTGTGGGCGGTGAACGGCGGATCGGTGTTGAGCAGGTTGATCAGGCTGCCAGTGAGCGTGAAGTTCTTGAAGCCCGTGTAGCTGGCCGACAGATTGTACGTGATATAGCTGTCGACTTTCGGCTTGAAGCCGGCCGGCGGGGTCGCCTTGCCGCCGTCAGGCAACTGGTCCTTGTAGCCGGACGAGAAGTTCTGCGACAGCACGCCGCTCCAGTCGCCCTTGGCCACGGTCAGGCTCGAGCGGGTTTTCCAGCGCAGGTACAGGTCGCGCGTGAAGAACTGGCCCACGTACTCCTTGTACGGCTGGCCGGCGATCTCGGCAAACTTGAAGCTCTGGGTGTAGGTGCCGTCGAGGGCGGCGGTCCACTTGTAGCTGTCGAGGCTGCCATTGCCGCGCAGGCCGATGTCGGCGCCCCGCGTCTTGCTGCCGGCCGCGTTGATCCAGCCCGCCGTCACGTAGGCGATGGTGTTGTCCGGATTGCGCACGATGTTATTGCTCAGCAAAGCGGCGTTTTGCAGGATCACTTGCGGGGTGCGGTTGAGGATCTTGTCTTTCGAATTGATCGCCCAGTAATCGATCGAGGCGGAGAAGTTGCGGGTCGGCTCGATGACCACGCCCAGGCTGCCCTGCTTCGAGGTTTCCGGCTTCAGGTTCGGATTGCCGCCGGAGAAATATGGCAGGCGCGGGATCGCGCAGAACAGGGGATTGCCGGGATTGGCGGGGCAGCCGATGGGATCGGTCACGCCATTTGGCAGTTCCTGGGACAGCTGGGCCGAATACAACTGGGTAAAACTAGGCGCCAGGAAACCCTTGTTGGCCGAACCGCGGAACAGCAGGAAGCTCGCCGGCTCGAAGCGGAACGACACTTTCGGGTTGGTGGTGGCGCCGATCACGCTGTACAGGTCGCGGCGCACGGCCAGCTGCACTTCGAGCGACTTGACGACCGGCACGATCAACTCGGCATAGAAGGCCTTGATGTCGCGCGAGGCCGTGTTCAGGGCGGCATTGCCGGGCGAGAGCAGGATGGTGGCGGCATCGACGTCCTGGGCAAAACCGTAGCCTTCGCGGCGCAGGTCCATGCCGATGGCGGCCGAGGCGGCGCCGGCCGGCAGGTTGAACACTTCGCCGGAAATGTTGGCGTCCAACTGGGTCAAGGTGGTGCGGCCGTGCTGGAAGTGACCGCGGAACTTGGTCGCCTCGGTGGCGGCGATGGCCGCCGGGGTCTGTTTGCCGTCGACCGAGAACGGGTTGACGATGCCGGAACCGAGCACTTTATAGAACGGCAGCGTGTAGACGTAGCCGTCGGTGAGGTCGGTGACGGTCTTGCTGTAGGCGCGCGACAGGCCGGCGCGGTAATCCCACTTGCCGACCGTGCCTTCCACGCCCAGCAGCACGCGCGCGTTGTCGGTGGTGTTTTCCTGGGTGCGGTTGCCGGCGATGTTGGCGCGCCACTTGTAGATGATGGGCTTGGTCTTGTCGAAGGTCGAGATGTACGGGCTCAAGTCCTGGTAATACGCGCCGCCCACGGGATAGGCATTGCCATTGGCCAGAGAAGTGGAAATCTGCACGGGCGTCAGCTCGGCCGTCACGCGCGCGCGCGACGCGAGCACTTCCACGTAGCCGCGGGTGTCCTTGTTGAACTGGAAGGTGGTGCGGCTGAGGGCGTTGATGCGCTCGACCGGGGGCGCGATCACGTAGTCGCCGCCGTAGTCGTAGGCACACGAATAGGTGGTGCGCAGGGGCGAAGTGGTGTTGCGCCACAGGTTCGTGTTGTACTGCGACATGCCGGCCACGGTGTCGCACTTGCCCTGGAAGCTCAGGGGATTGGCTTGCAGGTACAGGTTGGCGTCGCCAGGGACCTTGAAATTGGTGCCCAGCGCCGTGCCGGCGCCGCTCAACTGGTTGGCGTACGGGGTGCCGGTGGTGTCGGGCGAGAGGCCGCGCGAGGGCTGGTAGCCGTTGGCGAAATCACGCTGGCTGGACGCCAGTTTTTCATTCTTGTCGACGGTAACGCTCAGCAGCGTGTTGTAGCTGTCGGTGTCGAGGTTGCCGCGGCCCACCAGCAGGGACGCGCGCTTCTGGGCGCCGCCGCCGTCCTGGGTGAACGAACCGGTGCCGGAAATTTCATTGCCCACGTAATTGGTGCGCAAAATGAAGTTGATGACGCCACCGATGGCGTCGGTGCCGTAGATGGCCGAGGCGCCGTCCTTCAAAATTTCGACGCGGGCAATCGCGCCCAGCGGAATCGAATTCAGGTCGACCGCCTTGCCGCTGCCGCCGTGGGTGGCGATGCGGCGGCCATTGAGCAGCACCAGGGTGCTGTTGGGGCCCAGGCCGCGCAGCGACGCGAACGAGGCGCCGCCGCTGACGCGGTCGGCGTCGGCGCCGAACACGTTGTTGCCCGAGGTGGCATTGTCAGCCCCCGTGCCATTGGCCGAAATGGTGCGGATGAGTTGCTCGGCACTGGTGATGCCCTGCTTTTCCATGTCTTCAAACGTGATGACCTGGATCGGCAACGCGCCTTCCTTGGCGATGCGCTTGATGCTCGAACCGGTGATTTCCACGCGCTGCATGGTTTGCGGCGCGGGCGCCTGCTGGGCGACGGCGGGGCCGACGACACCGATCAGGGCGATCAATTGGGCGAGTTTCTTTAACTTCACGGGGGTCTCTCCTAGAGTGCTGGTGCGTTGCCTTCCCAAGTGGGGAAAACATGTAATTTTGAGTAATGTCTTTGCATTACATTAACGTGACATTTTGAGAGTAAGCGCAGCCGCTTTCGCCCTGCCAATGAAATAACCGGGGCGGTCCATAACTTTTTGGAATGCAGCGTGCACCAACTTGGGTAAATCGTTTGCGCGCCCTAGCGGGCGGGGGCAATTGCCTGGTCGCGGGCGGCGCCGTCGACGTCGAGATAACGCCAGTTGGTGAACTCGACGGGGTGTCGCTTGTAGTTTTTAAGCCACGCTTGGGTCAGGTCGGCCGAGATCACGTGGGTCAGCGGCACCCACGGATTGTAGGCGTGAATGAGCTGGTTCATCTCCAGGTAGAGCTGCTGGCGGGCGGGAGAATGGGTGAGCATGCGCGCTTGTTCGTAACGAATATTGTAGGCCGGAAGGTTAAAACGGGCGTAGTTGGCGCGCCCGCTGTTGGGGCCGTACAGCAGTTGGTAAAAATTGTCGCCGTCGGGAAAATCGGCAATCCAATTGCTCTCGAACATCATCACCTTGCCCAAGCGCGAGGCCTTGATGATCTCGGTTTTTTTGTCCGTGATGAATTGCACGCGCAAGCCCACCGCATTGAGGTTCTTGCGCCACAGTTCGTCGCGCAGGCGCCCGCCGGCCGTCGCCTCGCTGTGCATGCGCAAGGTCAGCGGCGTGTTGGCGGGGCTGCGGCGAAAGCTGTCCGGGTCGCGCTGGCGGTAGCCGTAGCGCTCGAGCAGGGCGTTGGCCAGGCCCGGGTCGTAGGGCACGGGGCTGCGGTAGCTGGCATCGTAGCCCAGCACGTTCGGCGGCAAGGGCGACTGCGCCTTGATGGCAAAGCCCTTCTTGAGCAGGGCGATGTCTTCGGCACTGTCGTAGGCCAGAGAAATGGCGCGCCGCAGCGCCAGCTTGTCCTTGCCGTAGCCGCCCAGCACGGGGTCGTCCATGTTCATCCACAAATAATATGTCTGCATCACGGGAAAGCGGTACAGCGTGATGCCGCGCGCGGCCAGCGCCGGCTTGAGGGCGCCGTCGCTGATGACCATCTCCGTCATCGACTCGGGCACCTGCTCGAGATAATCGTACTGGCCGCCCAAAAAGCCCAGCATGCGGCCCTGGAATTCCTCGGCGATTTTCACTTCCACCCGGTCGACCAGGGGCAGCTTGCGGCCCGCCAGCGACCGGGCGATGGCCTGGTCTTCGGGCGTGCCGCTGCTGCTGCCGCTGCTACTGCCGATGCTGCTGCCGAAGCGGGCGGTGGAGGCGGGGTTGGCCAGCAGGGTGATCTTGTCGCTGCGTTTCCACTCGCCCACCATGAACGGGCCCGTGCCCACCGGGTGGTTGCCCACCTGGTTCGGATAGGCCTCGACGACCTCGCGGGCGACCACGCTGGCGGCCGGGGTGGCCAGATAAAACAGGAAATTGTTGTCGGGCGCGGCCAGCCGGATGCGCAGGGTGTAGCGGTCCGGCGCCTGCAGGCCGGCGATCGGGGTGGCGTAGCTAAATTTTTCCAGCAACAGGCGGTCGCCGGCCAGCTTGCCCTCAAACAGACTGAGCCAGGGGGACTTGATGGCGGGGTCGTACAGGCGCGTCAGGCTGTAGACGTAGTCGGCGGCCGTCACTTCGCGCGCCTGCCCCTTGAAGGCGGGATCGGCCGTAAAAAAGATGCCGGGACGGATCGTGAACGAGTAGGTGAGGCCGTCCGCGCTGATGGCCGGCATGGCGCTGGCCGTGTTCTGGCGCAGCTGCACGGGGCGCGCCAGGTAGTCGTAGCGCAACAAGGGATCGAACAGGTTTTCCAGCAGGCTCAGCGAGGCGGCGTCCGAGGCGACGGCGGGGTCGAGCGCCGTTTCGCTGGTCGACAGGAACAGGTGCAAGGTCTTGCGCTCGGCGGCGTGGGCCGAGCCGGCCAGCAGGACGATCGCGGCGAGGTGTTTCAGGTTCATGAGGTTTCCCGGGGTTCGGCGCCATCATAAGCGAAGCCCTGCGGCGTGGCCAGCATGGTCCCCCGTGAATAACTTTTTAGCATGGCCTGCCGGCATACTTTCATCGTGTTCACTTGCACTGCGCATATACTCTCGCTGCACAATCGTGCCCATCCTTCACGCAAGCTCGACTTCGACATGGCTCTCAATTACATCTGGTGCGGCTTTTTTATCGTCGCCTTCATCGCCGCCGTGGCCCAATGGCTGTTCCTGGGCGACACGGATATTTTCAAGCGCATCATCGACGGCACGTTCGAATCGGCCAGGACGGGCGTGATGGACATCGCCCTGCCGCTGGCGGGGGTGATGACCTTGTGGCTGGGGATCATGAATATCGGCGAGAAGGCGGGCGCCGTGGGCTGGCTGGCGAAAGTGATCGCGCCGTTCTTCTCGCGTATTTTCCCCGACGTGCCGCGCGACCACCCGGCCACGGGCCACATGGTGATGAATTTTTCCGCCAACCTGCTCGGGCTCGACAACGCCGCCACCCCGTTCGGCCTGAAGGCGATGGAAAGCCTGCAGACGCTGAACCCGGAAAAAGAGACGGCCAGCAACGCCCAGATCATGTTCCTCGTGCTGCACACCTCGGGCCTGACCTTGATTCCCCTGGCCATCATGGCGCAGCGCTCGATCCTGGGCGCGCGCGATCCGTCCGATATTTTCATTCCCTGCCTGATCGCCACCTACGTCGCCACCGTCACCGGCATCATCGCCGTGTCGATCCGCCAGCGCATCAACCTGCTCAACGGCGTGGTGCTGTCGTGGCTGGGTGGCATGACGGGCGCCATCGCCCTGATGATCTGGTACTTCACCAATTTCCTCAGCAAGCAGGACATCGAGCTGTTCTCGAAAGTGTTCAGCAACCTGGTGCTGTTTTCGATCATCATCGTCTTCATCGTCGGCGCCCTGCGCAAGAACGTCAACGTCTACGACGCCTTCATCGAGGGCGCCAAGGGTGGCATCCAGACCTCGCTGACCATCATTCCCTACCTGGTGGGCATGCTGGTGGCCATCAGCGTGTTTCGCAACGCGGGCGTGCTCGGCTACATCGTCAATGGCCTGACCTGGATTTTCACGCAGATGGGTTTCAATACAGACTTCACCCCCGCCCTGCCCACCGCCCTGATGAAGCCGCTGTCGGGCAGCGGCTCGAAGGCGATGATGATCGACGCCATGAAAACCTACGGCGTCGACTCCTTCGTCGGCCGCCTGGCCTGCGTGTTCCAGGGCTCGGCCGACACCACGTTTTATATCGTCGCCCTGTATTTCGGCTCGGTCGGCATCCGCAAGACGCGCTACGCCATCTCGTGTGGCCTGATCGCCGACCTGGCCGGCATCATCGCCGCCATTTTTGTCGCTTACCTGTTCTTTCACTAAGGAGCCGCCATGGTTCGCTGCCTCGCCACCGCCGTCCTGCTGGCCTGCCTGCCGCTGGCCCAGGCCCAGTTGCCGGAACCCGTCGCCAGCAAGATGGCGGCCAACAACATCGCGCCCGAGGCCATCAGCGTGCTGGTGCTGCGCGGCGAGGCGCCCTTGCTGGCCCACCTGGCCGAGCGCCCCATGCAGCCGGCCTCGACCATGAAACTGCTCACCACCCTGGTGGCGCTCGAGACGCTCGGTCCCGTGTTTCGGGGCCGCACGGAGTTGCGCTCGAGCGCCCCCGTGGTGGGCGGCACCCTGCGCGGCGACCTGGTCCTGCGCGGCGGCGCCGACGCCGATTTCAGCGGCGAGGTGCTGCTCACCATGCTGCAGGCGCTGCGCAACCAGGGCATCGAGACGATTGCCGGCAACCTGGTGCTGGACCGCTCGCTGTTCAGTCCGGCGCGCACGGACCGGGGCCTGCCGCCCTTCGACGAGGCGCCGGACGCGTATTACAACGTCATCCCCGACGCGCTATTGATCAACAAGAACATGGTCCAGCTCGACATGCGCTCGCGCGGCGGCAAGCTGCGCCTGACGATGCAGCCGGCCCTGGCCAAGGTGGTGGTCGACGCCGACATGCGCCTGGTCGACGTCCCCTGCGCCCGCTGGGAAGACGGCTGGCAGACGCCGGACGTGCGCAGCGCGGCGGACGGCACGATCAAGCTGATGCTGCACGGCACGTTTCCGAACGAGTGCGCGAAAACCTACAGCGTCAACGTGCTCGACCGCCAGGATTACCTGGACCGCCTGTTTCGCGCCAGCTGGCGCCAGGTGGGCGGGCGCTTCAAGGGCGCCGTGGTCGACGGCGTGATGGCGCCCGAAGCGATGCTGCTGGCCGAGCACGCCGCCCGCGCCTTGCCGGAAATCGTGCGCGACATCAACAAGCCGTCCGACAACGCCCTCGCCCGCACCATCTTCCTCAGCCTGGGCGCGCTGGAAGCGGACGCGCTGCTGGGCAGCCGCCCGCTGGCCGCCTCGACCGACAGCACCTACACGCGCGCCGACGCCGCCGTGCGCCGCTGGATGCGCGAGCGCGGCATCGACGACACCGGCATGGTGCTGGAGAACGGCTCCGGCCTGTCGCGGCTGGAGCGCATCAGCCCCGTGCAACTGGGCCGCTTGCTGCAAGCGGGCCTGCGCAGCGACTGGGCGCCCGAATTTTTGGCCAGCATGCCCATCGTCGGCGTCGACGGCACCATGCGCCGGCGCCTCAAGGACAGCGCCGCGGCCGGCCACGCGCGCATGAAAACCGGCACCCTGTCGAACGTGGCGGCGATCGCCGGCTACGTGCGCGACGCCAGCGGCCAGCAGTGCGTGGTGGTGGCGATGATCAATAGCGACCAGGTCAAGGACGGCAAGGGCCGCGCCGTGCTCGACGCGCTGGTCGATTGGGTGGCGCGGCAGGGCCTGCCAGTGAGCGGCGACAGCGCCGCCTACAACACCCGCCAGTAGCGCTCGCGCACCACATCGCGGTCGCCGCAATCGTAGTGCCACCACTCGGTGCTGATGCCGTGAAAGCCGGCCTGCGCCATGGCATCGCGCAGCAGCTGGCGGTTGGCCACCTGTTGCACGGTGAGGGCGCCGCGCGCCAGCAGGGCCGGCTCGAGCGCCGGGTGCGAGCGCTCGGTCAGATCGTCGAAGCCGGTTCCCATGTCCAGTTCGGCGCCGTGCGCGTCGACGATGGTCAGGTCCAGCGCCATGCCGAACGAGTGGATCGAACCGCGCTGCGGGTGCGCCAGGTACATCTGCAGGTCGGTGCCGTCGAGGGCGTCCCACAATTGCTGCTGCACGCGCTGGGGCCGCAGCGCGTCGAGCACCAGGATGCCATACGTGGGCTGGCGCGACGCCAGCGAGGCGACGACGCGCTCGAGGGCGGCGGCGGCATCATTGTGCAGCCAGGCGCAGTCGTGCGGCGAGTACAGGTCGCGGCCCACAAAATTGTCCGCGCTGGCGTAACGCAGGTCGACGGCGATGCCGGCGATGGTCGACAGGTGGCGGAACTGGCCGCTGGCGGCGATGTCTTCGCTGGCCATCGTGTGCTTCATGGGCTAACTCGTTTCGATGCAGGCGCGGGCGACCGCGCCGATGCTGTTGGCCAGTTCGCGCGCGCCGTGCGAGAGCGGCGAATGGCTGGCGGTGAGTAAAAATAATTGCACGGGAATTTCCGGCGTCCACACGCGCCGCTCGACCTTGTCGGCGCCCGAGGCGGCCGTGAACGGATCGACCACGGCCATGCCGGCGCCCGCTTCCACCAGCGAGCGGGCGATCTGGTACGTCTGCACCACCGTGTGGAAGACGGGCGTGACGCCCTCTTCTTCGCAGGCATTGACGACCAGTTCGCCCAGCGGGTCGTTGTCGGCATGGCCGATCAGTTCGCCCGTCAGCTGGGCCGGCGTGAACGGCCGGGCGCGCTCGGCGGCGCTCCAGCTGCCGCGCTTGGCGATGACGGTCATCAAGCCCTGGGCGATGGGCTCGGCGACGATGCCGGGATGGCGCGGGTCTTGCAGCGACAGGGCCAGGTCCGCTTCACCGAGGCGCAGGGCGTTGACGATTTCGCTCGTGTGAAACGTGGCCAGCTCGCAGCGGGTGCTGGGAAAGGTGCGCCGCCAGGCCGACATCGCCGCCGGCAGCACGCTGATGGCAATGGTGGGCGTGGCCACCAGGCGGATGGTTTCCACGGCGCGCCCCTTGAGGCTGGCGGCAAGGCGGCGGATGCCCTGCAGGTCGCGGTGCAGTTTTTCCGTTTCAACAAACAGGCGGTGCGCTTCCGGCTTCGGATAGAGCTTGCCCCGCACCCGCTCGAACAGGGGCATACCCAGCTGCAGCTCGGCATGCTGCAACACCTTCGTCACCGCCGGCTGCGAGATGTGCAGGACCTGGGCGGCGCCACTGATGGTGCCGACCTGCATGATGGCGTGAAACACTTCGATGTGACGCAGGCGCATGGCGGGACTCTCGACGTTGATGGACCGCGGCGGGCCTTGATTCACGCAGCATAGCGGAAAAGGGGCCCGCCGCGCACCATCAGGGCGCTTTGGCCAGTGCCGGCGCGGGCGTGGTGAGCACCTCGAGCAAGGCGGCCGTCTCGGCGTCGGGGGTGCCGTCGATGAAGGCGGGCCGGTATTTCATCTGGAACGAGATGAGCACGTCGCGGGTGGCCGGATCGAACTGCCCCGTCTGCGGGGTGGCGTAGCCGAACTGCGCCAGTTTCTTCTGGAACCACACGGCGTCCGGCAACTGCGCCAGGTACACGGGCTTGAGGGCGGTCACGCGCGCGCCATCGGGCCACCCAATCAGGCCCGCCTGGGCCAGCTGAAACCACGGAAACATGGGACCCGGATCCTGCTTGCGGCCGGGGGCGATGTCGCTGTGGCCCAGGATGTTTTCCGGGGCGATGTTGTGGCGGGCGACGATGTCCTTGAGCAGCACGATCAGCGCATCGATCTGCTTTTGCGGGAACGGGTACCAGGTGCGCACGCCGTTGGCGTCGACCGTAAAGCCGGGATTGACGATCTCGATGCCGATCGAGCTGCCATTAAGTAAAGTGAAATTTTTCCAGTTCGACACGCCCGCGTGGTTGGCCTGGCGCGTTTCGTCGACCAGGCGGTACGTCACGGGCTCGGCCTCGTTGGTGAGCAGGTAGTGGCTGCTCACGCCCTGCTGGGTAAGGGCGCGGATGGAGCCGGGCAAGTCGGTCACCGTGTAGTGGACGATGATGAACTTGGCGCGGCTGCTTTGCGCCTTGGCCGACAGCGAGGTGTCGATGCGGGGGCCGGGCGGGGTGGTGGCGCAACCGGCGAGGGCGGCGAGGGTCAGCAAAGTAAGGGCGGGTTTGAGCAGGATTTTCATGGGGTCAAGGGTCGATGGCGGCAAGTCTGGCGGCAGCCTGGTGGGCCTGCCCGTGGGTGTGGGTCAATTGTAGGGTGTCCGGCAAGGCCGCGCGCATGGCCTGTTCGATGGCCGGGTGCAAGTGGGAAGCGCGGCCGCTGAGCACAACGGGGCGCACGCCGAAGCGGGCCGTCAGCGCGCGCGCCAGCCGGGCCAGTTCGACGCCCGCCCCTTGCAGGATGGCCAGGGCGGCGCCGTCGTGCGCGGCGCTGGCGGCAACAGCGAGCGCCAGCCGGCCCACCGCCCCCCGTTCCTGGCCGTAGATGAACTGGCGCGACAGGTCCCAGTCGGACCCGCCGATGTGGGCGAACACGGCGCGCGCCATGGCCGAGTGCTGCCAGGCGCCGGGCGCTTCGTCTTCGTGGCGCCAGATCTGGCGCAGCGCTTCGCGGGCGATCCAGAAGCCGCCGCCGCCGTCGTCGAGCACGACGCCGCGCCCGCCGGCCCGGTGAAAGGCGTGGTCGGCGTCGATGTAGGCGCCGATCGAGCCGGTGCCCGCGTAGACGAGGTAGCCCTGGCCCGGGGCGAAACTGTCGAGGCAGGCGATTTCAATGTCGCTGCACAGGAGAACGGCGTCCGGCGACAGGCCCAGCAGCCGCGCCAGCCAGTCCTGCAAGGTGGCGCCGTCGCCGCCCAGGCCAGTCAGGCCGGCCCGCACGCGCCGGGGCGCACCATGCTGCAGCACCGCCTGCGCCAGCGCGGCGAAACTGGCGTGGACGCTGGCGCGGCCGGCCGCGCTGCCCATCTGCAGGGCCGACAGGCCGGCCACCTCCCCTTCGGCGACAAGGGCGCCGTCGGCGCCGGCCAGCGCCCAGCGCGTGCGGGTGCCGCCGGCGTCGATGCCCAGGCCGGCCATGCCAGCGGCGCGCGCTGCGGGGGGACGGGTGGTCGGCGCCATTATTTGCCCAGCACCGCCACCGGCGCACTCTCCCGGCCCAGCCGGTCGACCGCGTTGACGAACACGGCGCCAGGCGCACCGAGTTGCGGATCGTCCGTCAGCAGCAGGTAGTCGGTGGCCGCCGGGACCACGGCAAAGCGCCACTGCTGGCCGTAGCGGGTCCAGATGGCGTAGGCGGTGGTGCCGCTGGCGGGCGCCAGTTTCAGGCTCACGCCCGCCCCTTCGCGCCTGGCGCGCACCTGCGGCGCGCCCGGCAGCGTAGGTAAACCTGCGCCCAGCCACGGCGAAGCGGGCACCAGCGCGGGGCCGGCGTAGTGGCCCGCCTTGAGCTGCTCGCTGATGCCCTTGCGGTTGTCCATCAGCGGGGCCATGCTGAAATGGACGTGGCCGCCCGCGCCCGGGCGGCTGCGGGTGACGCCGATCTGCTGGACGATTTCGGCCGGCGGATAGTCCTTGGTGGGCGCGCCGATGCGGCTGGTGAACAGGCCCGGCCAGATATGCCGCTGCTGGCGGTTCTGGCCGATCCAGTAGTCGAGCAGCACATCATAGGCCTGGCCCTTTTGCTCGATGGCCCAGTACAGCTGGGGCGAGAGGTAATCGAGCCAGCCGTTTTGCAGCCACAGTTCGGCGTCCGCGTAGAGCTTGTCGTACTGGCTGAAGCCGACGATGCCTTTCGGACGCAGGGCCGGCTTGCCCAGGCCAAACGGGCTGATGCCGAACAGCACCCACGATTTTTCGTGGTGGATGCCCGTGTACAGGCGCTCGATGAGCGCGTTGACGTTCTGGCGGCGCCAGGCGGCGCGCTCGAGCTTGCCGCCGCTGGCAAGGTATTTTTGCCACGACGGCCCGTCGGGAAAGTCGACTTCGTTCTTGCCCGTGGTGCTCTCGAGGGCCAGCGTTTCGCCGGCGGCGCCGGTCGGCTCGATCGGGTAAGGATAAAAATAATCGTCGATGTGCACGCCGTCGATGTCGTAGCGGCGCACCACGTCGAGCACCACGTCGAGCGTCTGCTTCGACGCGGCCGGCTCGCCCGGGTCCATCCACAGGTATTTGCCGTAGCTTTTGACGGCGCCCGGGTTGGTGCGCGATATATGGTTCGCCGCCACCGGCGAGCGCGCCGCCGTCTGGCGCGCCCGGTAGGGATTGAACCAGGCGTGCAGCTGCAAGCCGCGCGCATGCGCCTGCGCCACCCAGAACGCCAGCGGGTCGTACAGGGGCTTGGGCGGCGTGCCCTGCACGCCCGTCAGGTATTCGCTCCACGGCTCGATGGCCGACGGATAGATCGCGTCCGCGCTGGGGCGCACCTGCAGCACGATGGCGTTCAGGTTCATCGCCCGGGCCCGGTCGAGGATGGCGATGGCTTCGCGCTGCTGCTCGGCGGCGTTCAGGTTCGACTTGCTGGGCCAGTCGATATTGGCCACCGTCGAGACCCAGACGGCGCGAAACTCGCGCGGCGCCGACGGCGGCGCCAGCAAGGCGGTGCCGGGCGCCACGGGCGGGCGCAGCACGCCTGGCGGGGACGCTCCCGGCAGGGACGCTCCCGGCACGGGCGCGCTGGACAACGGTGGTTTGACGGTGGTGCTGCAACTGGCGAGCATGGCGCAAGCGGCCCATAAGGCCAGCGCCAGCGCGCGTCGGTGAAGGTTCAACTGCACTGCGACTCCTGACAATTCATACTTTGACAAACCATTTTTTGCGCCACAAGCCGTAGGCGATGCAAAACATGAAGGCATTAAACAGCAGAGCATAAAGCAAGGACGTGTTGACCGGCGCCAGTTCGAGCGCCTTGACGGGCGCGTACAGGGCCTTGCCCAGGCTAAGCTGGCTGCCGTCGGCCGCCGTCAACTTGATGAACCCCAGCATTTTCGCGATCAGGCCGGACAGGGCGAAAATGAACAGGGCGTTCATGCCGTAAATCACCAACGGGGTGCTCCAGCGGGTGGCGATGGCGCGCACGCGGGGATTGGTGGCGCCGTCGAGCAGCCAGTAAAACGCCCCAAAGGCGAGCAGGGCCCAGCCGCTCATCCACAGGCAGAACGAGGGCGTCCACAGGCTCTTGTTGATCGGCATGAGGATGGCGTCGAAGGTCGAGCCCAGCGCCAGCAGCAGCAGACCGGTCAGCAGCATCGCGATGGTTTTTTCGGCGGGCGCGGCGGGGCCCAGCAGGGCGCGCCCGCACAGCACGCCAATAAGGGTGCTGGCCAGCGCCGGCAGCGTGCTCAACAGGCCTTCCGGGTCCCAGGTTTTCGCCTGCACCCACAGGTGCGGCCCCAGCAGCGCGCGATCGAGACAGGCGCCCAGGTCCTTGCCCGGCTCGAGCACGCCGGCGCCAATGCCGGGCACATCGACGCCCAGCATCAGCGCGGCGTAGCCGGCCAGCAGGACAACGATCGCCAGCAACTGCAGGCGCACCCCGCCATAGACGACGAGGGGCGCGGCCAGCACCGTGCACAGGGCGATCCGTTGCAGCACGCCGGGAATGCGCACGGCGGCCCAATTAAAATGGGGGACCAGGTTGAGCAGGAAGCCGATGCCAAAAATGAGCAGGGCGCGCAGCGCCAGCTTGCGCAGCAGCATCGGCTTGTCGACCCCGGCCGCCGCCAGTCGGCCCAGCGACAGGGCCATCGCCACCCCGCCGATGAACAGGAAGAAGGGAAAGATGGTGTCCGTAAACGTCCAGCCGTGCCACTTCGCGTGCGCCAGTTGCGGGTACAGATTGCCCCAGTCGCCGGGATTGTTCACCAGCACCATGGCGGCGATGGTGAAGCCGCGGAAGGCGTCGAGCGAGCGCAGGCGGTGGTTCACTTCTTGCCAAACCCGGGGTCGATCTTCACCAGCGCCGCCATGATGAAGGCGGGAATCGTCATCAGGCAGACGTACATGAAAAAGTGCTGGTAGCCCAGCAGCGCCTGCACCTTGCCGCTGATCATGCCCGGCACCATCATGCCCAGCGCCATCAGGCCCGTGCAGATGGCGTAGTGGGCGGTTTTGTGGATGCCGTCCGAGACCATGATCATGTAGAGCATCATGGCCGTGAAGCCGAAGCCGTAGCCGAACTGTTCCAGCGCCAGCGCGGCGCTGACGAACACCAGGCTGGCCGGCTGCACGCTGGCCAGGTAGACAAACACCAGGTCGGGAATGTGCACGGAAAACACCATCAGCCACAGGCAGCGCTTCAGGCCCAGCCGCGAGATCAGGTAGCCGCCGGCCAGCCCGCCCAGGGTCAGTGCGATCACGCCGACGGTGCTGTAGGCGATGCCCACCTGGGCGGTGGTCATGCCCAGGCCGCCCGCGGCGACGGGGTCTTTCAGAAACGGCACGGCCAGTTTGAGCAACTGCGCTTCGCCCAGGCGGAAGGTGAGAATAAAACCGAGGATGAGGGCGATGTCGGGTTTTTTGAAGAAGCTGGCGAAGGTGGCGAAAAACTCGTGCAGGGGGGCGACGTCGGCGCCCGCCACGGTCGAGACATCCGCAGCCGGGCGCGGCAACATCACGCGGTGGTACAGCGACAGCGCCACGAACATCAGCGCCAGCACGCCGAACACCACCGACCAGGCGAAGCGAATGTCGCCCGTGCGCTCGCTGAGCTTGCCGGCCAAAAACACCAGCCCGCCCTGCCCGGCCAGCATGCCCAGCCGGTAAAACGTGCTGCGCACGCCGACGAAGGCCGCTTGCTGCTGCTGGCGCAGGCCCAGCATGTAAAAGCCGTCGGCGGCGATGTCGTGGGTGGCCGAACTGAAGGCCATCAGCCACAGCACGGCCAGGCTCATCTGGAAGAAGCTGGACAGTTGCATGGTCAGCGCCACCATCGCCAGCGCGGCGCCGATCAGCAGCTGCAGGCTGACGATCCACCAGCGCTTGGTGCGCAGCATGTCGACCAGGGGCGACCACAGGGGCTTGATCACCCACGGCAGGTACAGCCAGCTGGTGTAGAGGGCAATGTCGGTGTTCGACACCCCCATGTCCTTGTACATGACGACCGACAGCAGCATCACCACCACGTAGGGCAGCGCCTGGCCGAAATACAGCGAGGGCACCCATGCCCAGGGATTGCTGATTGGCGTGCTCATTGGCGGGCTCACTGGCTGGTTTTGCATGGGACTTTCGCGGTCAAGGTGGGCAGCGCAACATGATACGGTTTACAGCCGCAATTACCCAGCTTGTATCACGTCTCAGGGCCCGCCAGCGCCTGGCGCACGCTGCCGCCGCAGGCGTCGAGCAGGGCGCGCGACTGGGCCACGCTGGTCTGTTTTTTCAGGGCGACGATGGCCACCTTGACGTGGAACTCGCACTGTTCCAGCATGGCCCGCGCGGTGCCGTCGTCGGCGCCCGTGGCGAGCATGGTCAGCTGCACGGCGCGCTTGACGAGCTTGACGTTGGTGGGTTTGAGGTCGACCATCAGGTTGCCGTAGACCTTGTTCAGGCGCACCATCAGCGCGCTCGAAAACGTGTTCAGGGCCAGTTTTTGCGAGGTGCCCGCCTTCAAGCGGGTGCTGCCGGAAATGACTTCGGCGCCCGTGTCGAGCGTGACGCCGATCTCTGCTTCGAGCGCCACGGGGGCGTCGACATTGTTGGCGAAGCCGACCGTGAGCGCACCGGCGGCGCGCGCGGCGCGCAGGGCGCCCAGCACGTAAGGGGTGGCGCCGGAAGCGGCCAGCAGCAGCACGATGTCATTGGCGGTCGGGGCGAGCGCGAGCAGGTCGGCGGCGCCCTGGTCGAGATCGTCCTCGGCCCCTTCGACGGCGGCAAACATGGCCTGGTGGCCACCGGCGAGCAGGGCGATGGCGCGCTCGGCCGGCCAGGAAAAGGTGGGATACAGCTCCACGCTGTCGAGCACACCCAGGCGGCCCGAGGTGCCCGCCCCCACATAAATGAGGCGGCCGCCCGCTTCGATGCGGGGCAGGGCGCCGGTGACGGCGGCGGCGATGCGGGGCGCGGCCAGGCGCACGGCGCGCACGGCCGTCATCTGGTCGTCGATCAGGGTGGTCACCAGTGCAGAGGTGGAATACTGGTCCAGGTCGGCATGATCGGCGGACGGGGTTTCGGTTTTGAGCATGGCGTTCTGACGGGTCCGGCGGTGCGGCAAGGGAGCCAGTGTAATGCGAACACGCGGGCGTTTCCCATGAAAGGGTGGGGCGTGGGCATTCCGAAAGGTTATGAAAGCGTCCTTACGCGCGCCGCATCTCGGCCACGAAATCGTAATAATCGTTGCGGCAATACGAGTGCGTGAGCTCGACCGCCTGGCCCGATTCGAGGTAGCCGATGCGGGTAATGAACAGCACCGCCTGCCCTTCCGGGATGCCAAGCTGGCCTGCCAGCAGCGCCGGCGCGTTCATCGCGCGGATGTGCTGCAGGGCGCGCACGGGCAGGTGGCCGCTCTGGGCCAGGTGTTCGTACAGCGAGCCGCCCACCGCCTCGGGGCGCGGCAGCATGCTGGCGGGGATCACGCTGACCTCGTAGGCCATGACGACGTCGTCGGCCAGGCGCAGGCGTTCGAGCCGCGCCACCCGCGCATGCGGCGACAGGCCCAGGGTGAGCTGCTCGTCGGTGGCGGCGCTGACGATGGCGCGCTTGAGCCACTGGGAGCGGGGCCGGTAGCCCCGCTGCAGCAGCTGCTCGGAAAAGCTCGACAGGTTCGACAGGGGCTGCTCGATGCGGGGGGCGATGTAATTGCCGGAGCCGCGCCGGCGCACCACCAGGCCCTGCCCCACCAGCTGGTCGATGGCCTTGCGCGCGGTCACCCGCGACACGTCGAGCTGCTCCGACAGCAGGCGCTCGGACGGCAAGGCCTGGTCGACCTGGTAGCGGCCGGCGCGGACGTCGTCGATGAGCAGGCGCGCCACCTGCATGTACAGGGGCGAATTGTCGTTCGAGTCGGCCTTGAACTGGCCTCTGGGGTGGGACATGGGACGCTTTCGGAACGCTGGCGGTGGGGCGCGGCCACCGGCCCGGGAAGCAGGCGGCAGCGCACCTGCCAAGCATAGCAAAAAGTTATGCGGCATTCACGTCAATTCATTGGCTGGCCCTGCAATGTGTCCGTATCCTGCCAAGGACCGTCCCCATTCCGGGCCGACGGCACCCTCACAGGACACCATGCGCGCTTCGAGGCGAACCATGCTGGGACTGGCCCTGCTGGGCGCGGCCCACCCGCTGCTGCGCGCCGCGCCCCGTGCGCCTGACGGCGCCACCGACCGCGCGCTGGCCGCCATCGTCGCCGATCCCGCCTGCCAGCTGGCCAGCCTGTCGGTGCTGGCACTGCGCGCCGGCCGCCCCGTCTACCAGGCGCAGTTCGGCCAGCGCGACATCGGCGCCGCCCTGCCCGCCAACGGCGCCACCCTGTACCGCATCGCCTCCGTGTCCAAGCTGATGACCACGCTGGGCCTGATGCGCCTGGTCGAAGGGGGCCAGCTGGCGCTCGACGCCGACGTCTCGACCTATCTCGGTTTCACGCTGCGCAATCCCCATTTCGCCGATCGCCCCATCAGCCTGCGCGCGCTGCTGTGCCACACGTCCTCGCTGCGCGACGACGCCGGCTATTCGTGGCCCCTGAGCACGGCCCTGTCGAGCATCCTGGTGGCGGGCGCGCCCGGCTTCGGCACGGGCGCCATGTGGTCGGCCGACGCTGCCCCCGGCGCGTTTTTCACCTACTGCAACCTGGGCTGGGGTGTCCTCGGCACCATCATGGAGCGGGTGACGGGCGAACGCTTCGACCGCCTGATGGCGCGCCTGCTGCTCGACCCGCTGGGCATCGACGGCGGCTACAACCCGTCGACCCTGCGCGCGGCCAGCGTGGCGAACATCGCCACCATCTACCGCAAGCGCGCCGTCGACAGCGAACGCTGGGACAGCGCCGGCCCGTGGATCGCCCAGGTCGACGACGTGCGCCGGCAGGCGCCGCGGCCGCCGGCCGCCATCGACGCCTACACGCCGGGCCAGAACGCCACCCCGTTCAGCCCCACCGGCGGGCTGCGCATCTCGGCATCAAGCCTGGGCGTGGTGATGCAAATGCTGATGGCGGGCGGCCGCCACGGCAAGCTGCGCCTGCTGCAGGCGGCCACCCTCGAGACCATGTTCGCCCGCCAGTGGACCTATGACGGCGCGCGCCCCAACGGCGCCACCAATAACGGCCTGTTCCAGGCCTGGGGGCTGGGCAACCAGCAGTTCCCCGACGCACCCGGCCAGCGCCTGATTGAAGGCGGCGGCTTCAACGCCGTCGGCCACCTGGGCGACGCCTACGGCTTGCGCGCCATGTTCGTGTTCGACCGCGCCGCCGGCACGGGTTTTATCGTGCTGTGCGGCGGCACCGCCAGCGACCCGGACACGCGCACGGGGGCGCACTCGGCGCTGGCGCCGTTCGAAGAGCGCATCCTCGCCGCCCTGTGGCAGCACGGTATGCCGGAACGGACGGGCCATGCATGAAGCGCGCCGACCATGAACCGCGGTTATGACAGCGCGCGCAGGATTCATTGGCCGCCCCGCCGGCCAGCGCCTAAGCTGGCCGACTCTCCCCTCACAGTGACAAACGACGCATGCAGGAAGCAATCGTAATCGGCGGTGGTGTCATCGGCCTGACCTCGGCCTGGTGGCTGCTCGAAGCAGGGTTCAAGGTGACCCTGCTCGAACGCGATGCCGTCGGCATGGCCGCCAGCTACCGCAATGGCGGCCAGCTCAGCTACCGCTACGTCGCCCCGCTGGCCGACGCCGGCGTGCCGTTCAAGGCCATGCAGTGGCTGTTCCAGGAAAACGGGCCGTTGCGCTTCCGGCCCGAGGCCGACTTGCGCCAGTGGCGCTGGCTGGCCCGCTTCGTGGCCAACTGCAACAGCGCCGACAACGCCCGCACCACCGCCAAGCTGCTCGAACTGGGAGAACTGTCGCGCCGCGCCATGGCCGAACTGGCGCCGGTGCTGCCGCTCGACGCCTTCGACTGGCGCGACGCCGGCAAGATGGTGGTGTACCGCTCGCAGTCCGCCTTCAAGGCCGCCGTCGCCCGCCCCGATGCGGACGGCACGCGCCAGGTGCTCTCGGGCGCCGAATGCGCAGTGCGGGAGCCGGCCCTGGCCGCCGTCGCGCCGCTGCTGGCCGGCGGCATTTTTAACCAGGGCGAGGCGGTGGCCGACTGCTACGCCTTCTGCGCGGCGCTGGCCGCCCGGCTGGCCGCGCACCCCCGCTTCCAGGGCAGCGTGCGCGCCGACGTGCACCGCATCGTCGAAGACGGCGGCGCCATCACCGGCGTCGACACCAGCGCGGGACGGTTCAAGGCCGACCACTACGTGCTCGCCGCCGGCATCGACAGCCGCGACCTGGCCGCCGCCGTCGGCATCTACCTGCCCCTGTACCCCTTGAAAGGCTACAGCCTGACGGCGCCGATCCGCCCGGGCGACTGCGCCCCCGCCATTTCCATCACCGATTTCGAGAGAAAGGTGCTGTACGCACGCATCGGCGACGCGCTGCGGGTGGCGGCCATGGTCGACATGGTCGGCGCCGACACCACGCTCGACCCGAAACGGGTGGCCAACCTGACCCGGCAGGTGCGCGCGACCATGCCGCACGCGGCCGACTACGAGCGCATTTCCGCCTGGGCCGGCCTGCGCCCCGCCACCCCCGACAGCGCCCCCATCATCGGCGCCACCGGCTACCCGAACCTGTGGCTCAATGTGGGCCAGGGGCCGCTGGGCTTCACCTTCGCCTGCGGCTCGGCCAAGCTGCTGGCCGGCGCCGTCAAGGGCGATGCGCCGCCGTTCAAGCTCGACGGCCTGACCCTGCGCTAAGAACCTATCCCGGTAGGTAGGAGGAAGCGGATTGCGATGCATGGTAGCCGAGGGCAAGGCGCGAGGATGACGCATGGCGAGCCATGCGAAGACGAGCAACGCCGCCATCGGTTGCCAGGCGCGCAAGCAGCGACTCCGACCTACCGGGATAGGTTCTAGCCCCGCGGGCGCATGCGGTCCGTTTTGGCGGATAATGCGGCCTTCACCTGCCGCCAATCGCCATGCCTGCCCCCCTCACTCCTTCCAGCGCCTGTCCCTGCGGCGGCGCCGCTTATGCCAGCTGCTGCGGCCCCTTCATCGACGGCGCCGCCGTGCCGCACACGGCCGAGCAGCTGATGCGCTCGCGCTACAGCGCCTACACGCTGGGCCTGGAGGACTATCTGCGCGCCACCTGGCATGCCGACACCGTCCCGGACGGCCCCATCATTGACCGCATCGCGCCGCCCCAGTGGCTGGGACTTGAGGTAAAATCTGCTTTACGTTTACGTCAACGTAAAGCAAACTTGCCAGAGATGCCAGACCACGATACCGTAGAATTTGTCGCCCGCTACAAGATTGGTGGGCGCGCCCACCGCCTGCACGAAGTGAGCCGCTTCGTGCGCGAGGCGGACGCGGACGCGGTGGCGCGCTGGTTCTATGTCGACGGCAGTTTTCCGTCCAAGCCGCCGCGCTGACGCCGCCGCACCCGATCCGCCCACAGAAGGACAGCAATGCCCCACATCGACAGCAAGCTCAATCCCCGCAGCGACGACTTCAAGGCCAACGCGGCCGCCATGCAGGCGGTGGTGGACGACCTGCACGCCAAGGTGACGCAGATCGCCGCCGGCGGTGGCGCGGTGGCCTCGGCCAGGCACGTCGCCCGCGGCAAACTGCTGCCGCGCGAGCGGGTGCAGATGCTGCTCGATCCGGGCACGCCGTTTCTCGAACTGTCGCAGATGGCCGCCTACGCCATGTATGACGACGCCGCGCCCAGCGCCGGCATCATCACCGGCATCGGCCGCGTGGCCGGCCAGGAGTGCGTCATCGTCTGCAACGACGCCACCGTCAAGGGCGGCACCTACTACCCGATGACGGTCAAGAAGCACCTGCGGGCGCAGGAAATCGCCGATCAGAACCACCTGCCCTGCATTTATCTGGTCGACTCGGGCGGCGCCAACCTGCCCAACCAGGACGACGTGTTCCCCGACCGCGACCACTTCGGCCGCATCTTCTTCAACCAGGCCAACCTGTCGGCCAAGGGCATCGCCCAGATCGCCGTGGTGATGGGGTCCTGCACCGCCGGCGGCGCCTACGTGCCGGCCATGAGCGACGAATCGATCATCGTCAAGGACCAGGGCACGATTTTCCTGGGCGGCCCGCCGCTGGTCAAGGCGGCCACCGGTGAAGTGGTCAGCGCCGAGGACCTCGGCGGCGGCGACGTCCACACGCGCCTGTCCGGCGTGGTCGACCACCTGGCCCAGAACGACCTGCACGCGCTGTCGCTGGCGCGCACCATCGTGGCCAACCTGAACCGCCAGAAGCCGCGCCAGGCGCCCCTGCGCGAGGTCGTCGAGCCGAAGTATCCGGCCAAGGAACTGTATGGCGTCATTCCGGTCGACACGCGCAAGCCCTTCGACGTGCGCGAAGTGATCGCGCGGGTGGTCGACGGCAGCGAATTCGACGAATTCAAGGCCCGCTACGGCACCACCCTGATCTGCGGCTTTGCCCATATTTACGGCATCAAGGTGGGCATCATCGCCAACAACGGCATCCTGTTTTCCGAGTCGGCCCTGAAGGGCACGCACTTTATCGAGCTGTGCTGCCAGCGCAAGATTCCCCTCGTGTTCCTGCAAAATATCACCGGCTTCATGGTGGGGCGCAAGTACGAAAACGAGGGCATCGCCCGCAACGGCGCCAAGATGGTCACGGCGGTCGCCACCGCCGCCGTGCCGAAATTTACCGTCATCATCGGCGGCAGTTTCGGCGCCGGCAACTACGGCATGTGCGGGCGCGCCTTTTCTCCCCGCTTCCTGTGGATGTGGCCGAACGCGCGCATCTCCGTGATGGGTGGCGACCAGGCCGCCAGCGTGCTCGCCACCGTCAAGCGCGACGGCATCGAGGGCAAGGGCGGCGCCTGGACGACCGCCGAAGAAGCGGCCTTCAAGCAGCCCATCAAGGAGCAGTACGAGTTGCAAGGCCACCCGTACTACGCCACCGCGCGCCTGTGGGACGACGGCGTGATCGACCCGGCCGACACCCGCATGGTGCTGGGCCTGGGCCTGTCGGCGGCCATGAGCGCCGAGATCGGCGAAACCAGATTCGGCCTTTTCCGGATGTAAGGAGCAATCATGAACTGGCAATCCGTCGACATCACCATGCACGAGCGCGTCGCCACCGTCACGCTCGACCGTCCCGACGTGCGCAACGCCTTCAACGACGCCACCATCGCCGAACTGGCGCTGGCCTTCGATGAACTGGGCCGCGACGAAGACGTGCGCGCCATCATCCTCGCCGCCAATGGCCCCGCCTTCTGCGCCGGCGGCGACCTGCACTGGATGAAGGCCATGGCCGGCTATTCCGACAGCGAAAACTACGACGACGCCCTGAAGCTGGCCGACATGCTGCGCACGATCTACACCTGCCCGAAACCGGTGCTGGCGAAAATCCAGGGCGACTGCTATGCCGGCGGCATGGGCCTGGTGGCCGCCTGCGACATCGCCATTGCCGTCGACAGCGCCCATTTCTGCCTGTCCGAAGTCAAGCTGGGGCTGATCCCCGCCACCATTTCCCCCTACGTCATCAAGGCGATGGGCGAAAACGCCGCGCGCCGCTACTGCCTGACGGCCGAACGGTTCACGGCGGCCGAAGCGCACCGCATCGGTTTTATCCATGAACTGGTCGCGCCCGCCGAGCTCGACGCGCGCGTGGCCGCCATCATCAAAGCGCTCGTCAGCAACAGCCCCAACGCCGTGCGCCAGGCGAAGGTGCTGGTGCGCGAAGTGGCCGGCAAGGCGCTCGACGACGCCCTCGTCACCGACAGCGCGCGCCGCATCGCCGCCATCCGCGCCTCCGACGAGGGCCGCGAAGGGGTCGCGTCCTTCCTCGAAAAACGCAAGCCGTCGTGGCTGGACTGAGCCGATGAGCGCCGCCCCCACCTCGGCCGACTGGGTCGCGCGCAGCCTGCGCAGCGTCTGGCATCCATGCACCCAGATGCAGCACCACGAGACGGTGCCGCTGGTGGCCGTCAGCCACGGCCGCGGCGCCTGGCTGTACGACCATGACGGCAAGCGCTATCTCGACGCCATCAGTTCGTGGTGGGTCAACCTGTTCGGCCACGCCAATCCCGCCATCAACGCGGCCCTGCGCGCGCAGCTCGACAGCCTCGAACACGCCATGCTGGCCGGCTTTACCCACCAGCCCGTGATCGAACTGTCCGAACGCCTGTCAGGCATGACGGGCGGCGTGCTCGGTCACGCCTTCTACGCCTCGGATGGCGCTTCGGCGGTGGAAATCGCCCTTAAAATGAGTTTTCATGCGTGGCGCAACCGCGGCCTGCCCGACAAGCAGGAATTCGTCTGCCTGGCCGGCAGCTACCACGGCGAGACCATCGGCGCGCTGGCGGTGACGGACGTGGCCCTGTTCAAGGATGCTTACGGCCCCCTGCTGCGCCCGGCCCGGGTGGTGCTGTCGCCCGACGCGCGCGGCGCCGTCGACGGCGAGAGCGCGCAGGACGTGGCGCGCCGCGCCGCCGCCGATGTCGAAGCCCTGTTCGCCGAACGCGCCGCGCACATCGCCGCCATCATCATCGAGCCGCTGGTGCAGTGCGCCACCGGCATGGCGATGCACGACCGGCTGTACCTGCAGCTGATCCGCGCGCTGTGCGAACGCTACCAGGTACACATGATCGTCGATGAAATCGCCGTCGGCTGCGGCCGCACCGGCACCTTTTTCGCCTGCGAGCAGGCCGCCATCTGGCCCGATTTCCTGTGCCTGTCGAAAGGCATCAGCGGCGGCTACCTGCCGCTGTCGCTGGTGCTCTCGCGCGAAGAAATCTACCAGTCGTTCTACAGCAGCGACGTCACCCGCGGTTTCCTGCACTCGCACTCGTACACGGGCAATCCGCTGGCCTGCCGCGCCGCGCTGGCCACCCTCGATATTTTCGCGCAGGACGACGTGCTGGCGACCAACCGCGTGCGCGCATCGCGCATGACGGCGGCGCTGGCGCCCTTGCGGGACGACCCCAGGGTGGCCCACTTCCGCCAGCAGGGCATGATCTGGGCGTTCGACGCGATCGAAGCCGATCCGGCGCGCGCGGCCACGTTTTCGCGCCGCTTTTTCAGCGCGGCGCTCGAGCACGAACTGCTGCTGCGCCCGATCGGCAAGACGGTCTACCTGATGCCGCCGTATATCCTGGCCGACGACGAGATCGACCTGCTGGCAAGCCGTACCCGCGCCGTGTTCGACCAGGTCATGCAGGGCAGCGCGCCATGAAGCTGATCGCCGACCTCGAGCAGCGCCTGCGCGGCCTGGACGCCGCCAGCCTGACGCGCCGGCGCCGCACCGTCGCCACCGCCTGCGCGCCGCGCCTGGAGATCGACGGGCGCCCCCTGCTGGCCTTTTGCAGCAACGATTACCTGGGCCTGGCCGCGCACCCGGCGGTGGTGGCAGCGCTGCGCGAGGGGGCCACGCTGTACGGCGCCGGCAGCGGCGCCTCGCACCTGATCAGCGGCCACGGGCGCGCCCACGCGCTGCTCGAAGAGCGCCTGGCGGCCACCCAGGCAGCGAGCATCCCGGACGCGCGCGCGCTCACCTTCAGCACCGGCTACATGGCCAACCTGGCCATTCTGACGGCGCTGGGTGGCGACGCCGATTGCGCCATGTTCTGCGAATCGCTCAACCACGCCTCGCTGATCGACGGCGCCCGCCTGGCGCGCGCGGCGGTGTCGGTGTATCCGCACGCCGACACCGCCGCGCTGGCCGTGCAGCTGGCCGCCAGCACGGCCGGCACCAAGATCGTCGTCACCGACAGCGTCTTCAGCATGGATGGCGACCTGGCGCCGCTGGCGGCGCTGCTGGCCCTGTGCGAGCGCCACCACGCCTGGCTGGTGGTCGACGATGCCCACGGCTTCGGCACGCTCGGGAAGCACGGCCACGGCGCCCTCGCCCAGGCCGGCCTGCATTCGCCCAACCTGGTCTACATGGGCACCCTGGGCAAGGCGGCCGGCGTGGCCGGCGCCTTCGTCGCCGCCCATGCCAGCGTGATCGAATGGCTGATCCAGCGCGCCCGGCCCTACATCTACACGACGGCGGCGCCGCCGGCGCTGGCGCACGCGCTGCTGGCCAGCCTCGACATCATCGAGGGGCCCGAAGGGGCCAGCCGGCGCGCCCACCTGGACGCGCTGATCGGGCGCTTCCGCCGCGACGTCAAGGTGGCGCCGTGGACGCTGGGGCTGTCTGCCACGGCGATCCAGCCCATCATTATCGGCGACAATGACGCCGCCCTGCGCGCCGGCGCCGGCTTGTACGGTCGCGGCCTGTGGGTGCCGGCGATCCGCCCGCCCACGGTGGCGGCGGGCACGGCGCGCCTGCGCGTGACCTTGTCGGCGGCGCATACTGACGACGACCTGGCGCAGCTGATTGGCGCGCTCAACGATCTGGAAAGGTGTGCACCATGAGTTTGAATGATCCGATCGACGCGATTGCGCCCGTCCTTGCTCCCGTCGGCGCGTCCGACACCGCCCCGGCGCCCGAGACGGCGCCCATGATCCAGGCGGTCGGCTCGCTGCCGTGGCGCTTTTCCTGCTTCGTCACCGGCACCGACACGGAAATCGGCAAGACCATGATCTCGGCGGCGATCCTGCACCAGCTGGTTGTCAAGGGCGTGCGCGCCTGCGGCATGAAGCCGATCGCCGCCGGCGCCACCGTGCGCGACGGCGAACTGCACAACGACGACGCCGACCTGCTGCGCGCGGCCGGCAATGTGCACCTGCCCGTCAACCTGACCACCCCGTTCATGCTGCGCACGCCGGCCGCGCCGCACATCGCCGCCGCCCTCGACGGCGTGACCATCGCGCCGGTGCCGATCATCGCAGCCTACGCGGAAATCGCCGCCGCCTCGGACGCGGTGGTGGTCGAAGGGGTGGGCGGCTTCCGGGTGCCGCTCACGCGCGACTTCGACACCGCCGACCTGGCCGCGCAACTGAATTTACCGGTGGTGCTGGTGGTGGGCATGCGCCTGGGCTGCATCAGCCACGCCTTGCTCACGGTCGAGGCGATCGTCGCCCGCAACCTGGTGCTGGCAGGCTGGGTGGCCAACCACATCGACCCCGACATGCAGTACGCCGACGAGAACGTCGCCGCGCTGAGCGAAGCCATCCCGGCCCCCTTGCTGGGCCGGGTGCCGTTCATGCATACCCCCGACTACCAGCTGGCCGCCGGCTACATCGCGCTGGCCGGCCTGCCCGGCTGGCCGCACGCCAGCGAATAAATTACACCGTCAAGACAACAAGGAACACCCATGAATGCGATCACCGAGAACATCACCGAACTGGCCTTTCACAAGCCTGCCGCCGCCATCACCACCGCGCCCACGGCGACCTGGCCGGTGGCCGACGTGATGGCGCTGTTTGACCTGCCGTTCAACGACCTGATGTTCCAGGCGCAAACCGCGCACCGCGCCAACTTCCCCGACGGCGACGTCGAACTGGCCACGCTGCTGTCGATCAAGACCGGCGGCTGCGAGGAAGACTGCGGCTACTGCCCGCAGGCGGCCCGCTACGACACCGGCGTCGAAGCGAAAAAAATCCTCGACATCGACACCGTGCTCGACGCCGCGCGCCAGGCCAAGGCCAACGGCGCCACCCGCTTTTGCATGGGCGCCGCCTGGCGCGGCCCGAAAGATCGCGACATGGACAAGGTCGAGGAGATGGTGCGCGAAGTGAAGGCGCTGGGCATGGAAACCTGCGCCACCCTGGGCATGCTGGAAGAAGGCCAGGCCGACCGCCTGAAAAACGCCGGCCTCGATTACTACAACCACAACCTCGACACGGCGCCCGAGTTCTACAACAACGTCATCTCCACGCGCGAATACCAGGACCGCCTCGACACGCTGGGAAAAGTGCGCAACGCGGGCCTCAAAGTGTGCTGCGGCGGCATCGTCGGCATGGGCGAATCGCGCCTGCAGCGCGCCGGCCTGATCGCCCAGCTGGCCAACCTGAACCCCTACCCCGAGTCGGTGCCCGTCAATCACCTGGTGCAGGTCGAAGGCACGCCCCTGCACGGCATCGACCGGCTCGATCCGCTCGAATTCGTGCGCACCATCGCGGTGGCCCGCATCACCATGCCGCAGGCGCGCGTGCGCCTGTCGGCGGGGCGCCGCGAGATGGGCGAGGCGGTGCAGGCGATGTGCTTCCTGGCCGGCGCCAATTCGATTTTTTACGGCGACAAGCTGCTCACCACCGACAACCCGGAAGCCAATGACGACCGCGCCATGCTCGACAAGCTGGGCCTGAAAACCCGCGCCGCCACGCTCGACGCCGCGCCCAAGGAGCGCTGCGGCTGCTAAAGCCTGCCCGCCCGCCCTTTTTCAACCCTCGCTTCGGAAGTGCCGCATGTTCAAGAAAATCCTGATCGCCAACCGTGGTGAAATCGCCTGCCGCGTCGCCGCCACCGCCCGTCGCATGGGCATCAAGACGGTCGCCGTCTACTCGGAGGCCGACGCCGGCGCCCGCCACGTGGCGGTGTGCGACGAAGCGGTCTTGATCGGCCCGGCCGCCGCCAGGGAGAGCTACCTGTGCGGCGACAAGATCATCGCCGTGGCGCTGGCCACGGGCGCCCAGGCGATCCACCCCGGCTACGGCTTCCTGTCCGAGAATGCCGACTTCGCCGACGCCTGCGCGCTGGCCGGCCTGGTGTTCATCGGCCCGCCGGCGGCGTCGATGCGGGCGATGGGCTCGAAGTCGGCCGCCAAGACGCTCATGGAGCAGGCCGACGTGCCGCTGGTGCCCGGCTACCACGGCGAGAACCAGGATGCGGACTTCTTGCATGCCGAGGGCGACCGCATCGGCTACCCGGTGCTGCTCAAGGCCTCGGCCGGCGGCGGCGGCAAGGGCATGCGCGTGATCGAGCGCTCGGAAGATTTTAAAGCGGCGCTGGCCTCGTGCAAGCGCGAGGCGATCAGCTCCTTCGGCGACGACAAGGTGCTGGCCGAAAAATACCTGAGCCGGCCCCGCCACATCGAAATCCAGGTGTTCGCCGACACGCTGGGCAACTGCGTCTACCTGCACGAGCGCGACTGCTCGGTGCAGCGGCGCCACCAGAAGGTGCTGGAAGAAGCGCCGGCACCGGGCATGCCGGCCGAACGGCGCGCCGCCATGGGCGAAGCGGCCGTCGCCGCCGCCCGCGCGGTCGGCTACGTGGGCGCCGGCACCGTCGAATTCATCGCCAACCAGGACGGCTCGTTCTATTTCATGGAGATGAACACGCGCCTGCAAGTGGAGCACCCGGTCACGGAAATGATCACCGGCACCGACCTGGTCGAGTGGCAGCTGCGCATCGCCTTTGGCGAAGCGCTGCCGAAGAGCCAGGACCAGCTGACCATCCACGGCCACGCCATCGAGGCGCGCATCTACGCGGAAAATCCGGAGAAGGGTTTCCTGCCCTCGATCGGCACCCTGCGCCACATGGACACGCCGCGCGCGGTCAGCTTCGTGGTGGGCGACGGCGGCCATGGCCAGCCGGCCCCCGTGCGGATCGACTCGGGCGTGCGCGAAGGCGACGCCATCTCGCCGTTCTACGACCCGATGATCGCCAAGCTGATCGTCTGGGGCGTCGACCGCACGCAGGCGCTGGCGCGCATGGCGCAGGCGCTGGCCGAGTTCCGCATCGTCGGCCTGGCCACCAACATCGCCTTTCTCAAACGCCTGGTCGAAGGCGCCGCGTTTTCCAGCGCCGACCTCGACACGGGCCTGATCGAGCGCAACAGCGAGAGCCTGTTCCCGCCCGCGCGCGCGGTGCCGGCGGCGGCGCTGGCGCTGGCCACGGCGGCGCTGCTGGGCGCCGAGCAGACACAGGCGGCGGCGGCATCGACCTTTGCCGCCGACCCGTTCGGCAGCGCGCACGGCTGGCGCCTGAACGGCGCCTGGCAACGCACGATCGCCTTCGCCGACGAGTTCAGCGCCACCACCGAACAAAAAACCTACCGGGTGGGCGTGACGTACCAGCGGCACGGCTGGCTGCTCGAGCTGGGCGGCATGCAGCTGCCGCTGACGGTGTCGCACGCCGACGGCGCCGAGCTGTCGGTGACGCTGGGCGAGGCGGCGCTGCGCGGCGCGGTGCGCCGTGACGGCGACAGCTTTCACGTCTTTAGCGGCGGGCGTCACTTCGTACTGCAGTATGCCGATCCGCTGGCGCACGCCGGCGAAGCGGAAGCGGCCGGCGGCCGCCTGACGGCGCCGATGCCGGGCAAGGTCGTCGCCGTGCTGGTGCAGAACGGTCAGACGGTCAGCAAGGGCGACCCCCTGGTGATCATGGAGGCGATGAAGATGGAACACACGATTGCCGCGCCGGCCGACGGCACAGTCGAAGAGCTGCTCTACCAGGTGGGCGACCAGGTCGCCGACGGCGCCCCCTTGCTGGCCTTCACACCTGCTGCGGCGGCCTGAGTCGATGCAAGCGCAAACCATCCGACTGCTGCTGTACCGCGCCGACGGCAACACGGCGCCGTGGGTACGCGATTTGACGGCGCTGATGCCGGCGCTCGAGGTGCTGGCGTGGGACGGCGGCGCCGTCCCCGCCTGCGACTACGCGCTGGTGTGGGGCGCGCCGGCCGAGCTGCTGGTGCAACTGGCGTCGGTCAAGGCGCTGTTTCTGGCCGGCGCCGGCGTCGATGCCGTGCTCAAGCTCGGCGACGCCCTGCCCGAGGTGCCCATCGTGCGCCTGGGCGACGCCGGCATGGGCGTGCAGATGGCCGAGTACGTGGTGCACGCGGTGCTGCGCTATTTCCGCCGCTTCGACGACTACGAGAGCCAGGCCCGCGACGGCGTGTGGGCGCCCTTGCCGCTGGCCGACAAGAGCGACTTTTCCGTCGGCGTGATGGGCATGGGCGCGCTCGGCACGCCCGTGCTGGACGCCCTCGCCCACTTCGGCTTTCCCCTGCGCGGCTGGAGCCGCGGCGCCAGGCAGCGCGACGGCGTGGCCTGCTTCGCCGGCACCGCCGGGCTGGGCGAGTTCCTGGCCGGCACCCGCGTGCTCGTGTGCATGCTGCCGCTCACGCCGGCCACCCACCACCTGCTCGACCGCGCCATGCTCGAACAGCTGCCGCGCGGCGCCTACCTGATCAACGTCGCCCGCGGCGCGCTGGTGGCCGAACCGGATCTGCTCGCGCTGATCCGCAGCGGCCACCTGGCCGGCGCCACCCTCGACGTGTTTCGCAACGAGCCGCTGCCCTCGCCCCACCCGTTCTGGGGCGAGCCGCGCATTGCGATCACGCCGCACATTTCGGCGCTGACCGTGCGCGCCGACAGCGTGCGCCAGATCGTCCATAAAATCAGCGCGCTCGAACGGGGCGAGCCCATCGCCGACGTCGTCGACCGCACCCGAGGATATTGATATGCCCATCCAGCCGCAATTGCCACAATCCGTCAAGATCGTCGAAGTGGGGCCGCGCGACGGCCTGCAGAACGAACAACAGTTCGTCGGCGCCGACGTCAAGATCGAACTGGTCGAACGCCTCGCGCGCGCCGGCTTCAAGAATGTCGAGGCGGCCTCCTTCGTCTCGCCCAAGTGGGTGCCGCAGATGGCCACCAGCGCCGAGGTGATGGCCAGGATCGAGCGTCGCCCCGGCACGCTCTATTCGGCGCTGACGCCGAACCTGCAGGGTTTCGAGGCGGCGCTGGCCGCGCGCGCGGACGAAGTGGTCATTTTCGGCTCCGCCTCGGAAGCGTTCTCGCAAAAGAACATCAACTGCTCGATCGCCGAATCGATCGCCCGCTTCGAACCGGTGGCAAAAGCGGCCAAGGCCAACGGCCTGCGCCTGCGCGCCAGCGTCAGCTGCGCCTTCGGCTGCCCCTACCAGGGCGAGGTGCCGCTCGACGCCGTGGCCGACGTGGTGGGCCGCATGCGCGACCTGGGCTGCGACGAGATCGACATCGCCGACACCATCGGCGTGGCCACGCCACGCCAGACCCAGGCGGTGATGCAGCGCGCGGCCGCCACGTTCCGCCTGGACGGCATCGCCGGCCACTTCCACGATACCTACGGGCAGGCGCTGGCGAACATCTACGCCAGCCTGGAAGTGGGCGTGCAGATCTTTCATGCGTCCGTCTCCGGCCTGGGCGGCTGCCCGTACGCCAAGGGCGCCACCGGCAATGTCGCCACGGAAGACGTGATCTATATGCTCAATGGACTGGGCATCGAAACGGGCATTGACCTGGACTTGCTGGTCGATGCGGGCGCCTTCATTTCGGCGCAGCTGGGCCGCAAGAGCGCCAGCCGGGCCGGCAACGCGCTGGCGGCGAAGCGGGCATAAGATTTCAAGCGGCGGCGCAAGCAGCCCGCCGCAACACTAACAAGCCGAACAACAAACAAGCCGACAAACAAAAAAGCCGACACATCGCTGTGTCGGCTTTCTTGTTTTTTCTTTTTTTTTACTGCTAATACTGGTCGGAGTACAAGGATTCGAACCTTGGACCCCCTGGTCCCAAACCAGGTGCGCTACCGGACTGCGCCACACTCCGAGGAGCAGAACTATAACGGCTGGCGGCCAAACGGTCAAGGGCGCAGGCAAATTTTATGCGTCGCCCCGGATTGCCAGCGCCCGTTCGTACAGGGCGTTCTTCTTGCGGCCCGTGATTTGCGCTGCCAGGTGGGCCGCCTGCTTGACGGAACACTCGGCCAACAGGATCTGCAGGATGCGCTCGGCCTCGAGGTCGGCGGCATCGCCCGCTTCGGATGCGCCTTCGACCAGCACGACAAATTCGCCCTTCTCGCGGTGGGCGTCGGCGCGCAGCCAGGCGTCGGCGTCGGCCAGCGGGCAGCGGTGGATTTCCTCGAACAGCTTGGTCAGCTCGCGCGCGAACACGATCTGGCGCGTGGGGCCAAACGCGGCCAGCAAGGCCGCGACGCTGTCGACGATGCGGTGGGGCGCCTCGTAGAACACCAGGATGGCCGGCACCGTCAGCAGCGCTTGCAGGGCGCTCTCGCGCTGCCTGGCCTTGGCCGGCAGGAAGCCGACAAAATAAAACTGGTCGTTGACCAGGCCACTGGCCGACAGCGCGGTGATGGCCGCCGAGGCGCCCGGCAGCGGCAGCACGCGGATGCCGGCGGCGCGCACGGCGTCGACGATGCGAGCGCCCGGATCGGACACGCCGGGGGTGCCGGCGTCCGACACCAGGGCGATGCGCTGGCCCTGCTGCAGGCGGGCGATGAGCTTGTCGGCCACTTCCCGCTCGTTGTGCTGGTGGGCGGCGATGAGGGGCTTGTTCAGGCCGAAGCGGGTCAGCAGGTGGCCCGTGTTGCGGGTGTCTTCGCAGGCGACGGCGTCGGCCAGCGCCAGCAGTTGCAGGGCGCGCAGGCTGATGTCGGTGACGTTGCCGATCGGAGTGGCGACAATATACAAGGTTGCGGTAGGATAGGACTGCTGGGCCGCTTCGCCTATGACGGGGAGTTGCGCGATCTGGCTGGACTGGATGTCTGTCATGGGGAATGTGATGCCGAAGAATGGTCTTGGTCTGGGTCGTGCCGTAAAAGGCCTGGTCGCCGCAATGGCCGGCGCGGCGCTGTTGTCGCTGACGGCGTGCAGCACGCCCTGCGACGTGCGATTGTGCGCGCCCGTGGAATCAAACACAAGTGCGGCGCCCCCACGCTACGCGCCGCCGGCGCCGCCGCCAGCGACGCAAGCGGCCGACACCAACGCCATCCGCACCCAGCCCGTCGACGGCCCCGACCTCGGCGAGCGCCAGGCCGCGCCCACGCCTCCGCCAGCGGCGGGCGCGCGCGCCGTGCGCATCGGCCTGATGCTGCCGCTGCGCTCGGCGGCACTGGCGGCGCCGGCCGACGCGCTGCGCGCCGGCTTCATGGCCGCTTTCGAGCGCGACCAGGCCGGCTTCGAAGTCCATCTCATCGAAACGGGCGACAGTCCGCAAGAGACGCTGAGCGCCTATCGGCAGGCGGTCGACGGCAACGACATCATCGTCGGTCCGCTGGCCCGTTCGGCCGTCAGCGCGCTGGCCGCGAGCGACCTGGTGAGCAAACCGACCATCGCCCTGAACCACCCGGAAGTGCGGGGGCGCGCGCTGCCCGCCAACATGCTCATCATCGGCCTGTCGATCGAAGACGAGGCCAGGCAGGTGGCCGACTGGGCCGCCGCCGAACAGACGGGCGGCGCGGCGATGATCATCACCGGCGCCAGCGCCTGGCAGCGCCGCATCGCCAACAGCTTCGCCGCCCGCTGGAAGCAGCTCGGTTACGCCTCGCAGCAACTGGTGCTGGCCGATACCAACGGCTACCTGAGCGAAGCGGCGCTGGCCCAGTTGCGCGGCCAGATCGAGACGGCCGCACCAGTGCTGCTCTTCGCCGCGCTCGACCCCAGCCAGGCCGGCCAGGTGCGCGCCGCCGCCGGCACCACGCTGCCCTTCTACGCCACCTCGTCGGTCAATCCGGGCGCCGATCCGGCCAACATGATTGCCGACCTGGTGGGCGTGCGCCTGCTCGACCTGCCGTGGGAAGTCCAGCCCGGCCACGCCGCGGCGATGGTCTACCCGCGCTGGAGCGGCGCCGCCACCGCGCTCGACCTGGACCGCCTGTACGCGCTGGGCATCGACAGTTTTCGGGTGGCCCGCGAAATGAGCACCAATCCCGGCCGCAGCTTCACCCTCGACGGCGTCACCGGCGCCTTGACGATCGACTTCGGCAAGGGGCCGGCGCGCTTTCAGCGGGTCCAGCGCGCCGCCATCTACCAGGGCGGCGGCTTTTCGCTGATCGGGCCGGCCACCCCTTGAGCCATGTGGGGCAAACGACTCAGTGCGCGCCAGCAGCAGGGCCGTGCCGGCGAGCAGGCGGCGTTGACGTTCCTGCAGCGGCGCGGCCTGGTGCTGGTGGAAGCGAACTTCGCCTGCAAGGGCGGCGAGATCGATTTGATCGTGCGCGATGGCGCCACGCTGGTGTTTGTCGAAGTGCGCGAGCGCGCCGATGAAGGCCATGGCGGCGCCGCGGCCAGCATCGGGCCGGCCAAGATCCGGCGCATCATCCACGCCGCCGAAACGTATTTGCAGCGCTTCGACGACCTGCCCGCATGCCGCATCGACGTCGTCGCCATCGACGCCGGCCACATCGAATGGCTGCAAAACGCCATCGAGGTATAAAAGCGCCTGCATTTTGTAAGCAAGCTTAACAGCACTTGTGCTGTCCCTTCACCGCCTGCACTATAATCCGACCCTATGAATACTCAACGCATCCTCGCCCATTTCCAGGAAAGCGCCGACCTGAAGCTTCGGGCCGCGCCGCTTCTGACCCAGCCCATTTCCGAAGCGATCGACCTGATGTTCGGCGCCTTGTCGAATGGCAATAAGATCCTCGCCTGCGGCAACGGCGGCTCGGCGGCCGACTGCCAGCACTTCGCCGCCGAGCTGGTGGGCCGCTTCGAGCGCGAGCGTTTTCCCCTGCCCGCGCTGGCGCTGACGACCGACACCTCGATCCTGACGGCGGTGGGCAACGACTACAGCTACCGCGAGATTTTTTCCAAGCAGGTGCAGGCCTTCGGCCAGGCTGGCGACATCCTGCTGGCGCTGTCGACCTCGGGCAATTCGGCCAATGTGCTGGCGGCCGTCGAAGCGGCGCTCGAGCGCGAGATGCGCGTCGTCGCCCTGACCGGCAAGGACGGCGGGGAACTGGGCAAGATGCTCACCGACGCCGACGTGCACATCTGCGTGCCGCACAGCCGCACCGCGCGCATCCAGGAAGTGCACCTGGTGGCGATTCACTGTATTTGCGACGGTATCGATGTCGCCCTGTTTGGAGGAGATGAACAATGAAGCAATCCGTTCCAGCCGTCCTGCTGTCCAAGGCCATCGTCTGCGCCGCCCTGCTGGCGAGCCTGTCCGGCTGCGTCGAGATGGTGGTGGGCGGCGCCGTCATGGGCGCCGTCGCCACCGCCGACCGCCGCACCCTGGGCGCGCAGACGGAAGACAAGTCGATCACCGTCAAGGCCGAATTGCGGGTGCCGAAAATCGCCGGCCTGGATGCGCACGTCAACATCGCCGCCTTCAATCGCCGCGTGCTGCTCACCGGTGAAGTGCCCGACAACGCCGCCAAGGCCACCGTCGAGCGCGAAGTGCGCGCCATCGAAGGGGTGCTGAGCGTCGAGAACGAGCTCGAAGTGGCCGGTCCGTCGAGCTACACCTCGCGTTCGAGCGACGCCCTGATCACCACCAAGGTCAAGGCCAGCCTGGTCGACATGAAGACCATTTCGGCCACCTCGTTCAAGGTCGTCACCGAGCGCGGCACGGTCTACCTGATGGGCCGCGTCACCCAGCGCGAAGCGCAGCTGGCCACCGACATCACCCGTGGCGTCTCCGGCGTGCAAAAAGTGGTCAAGATCTTCGAGTACATCAGCGAAGACGAACTGCGCGCCATGCAGCCGGGCAAAACCGCTCTCTAAAAAGGTCGGCGGCGATTAGGATAGAATCGGGAGCAGAAGTCTCCCGATTTTTTTTGCCATTTTTATTCACCGAGCCGCCATGACCGCCACCGTCCCTGCTGTGTCTCCCCGCCCCTGGCTCAAGCCCGCCATCGTCGCCGCCGTGTTGCTGGCGGCGGTCGGTTTTGCGTATTTGACCTTCGCCACCCGGGTCAAGGCGCCCGAAGTCACCTTCATCACCCTCGACGGCCACAAGGTCAGTACCAGCAGCCTGCGCGGCAAGGTCGTCATGGTCAATTTCTGGGCGACGTCCTGCGTCACCTGCGTCAAGGAAATGCCGCAGATGGTCGAGACCTACAATAAATTCAAGGGAAACGGCCTCGAGTTCGTGGCCGTGGCGATGAAGTACGACCCGCCGAATTACGTGCTCAATTACACCCAGACGCGCCAGCTGCCCTTCAAGGTGGCGCTCGACACCAGCGGCGAGATCGCGCGGTCCTTCGGCGACGTCGCCCTCACGCCCACCACCTTTGTCATCGGCAAGGACGGCGCCATTCTCAAGCGCTACGTGGGCGAGCCCGAGTTCGGCGAGCTGCACCTGTTGCTGCAAAAGGCGCTGGCGGCGGGATAAGCCATCTAAAAGCCGGCCTGGACGGACAGGTAGGCGCCCTTCTGGTTCTTCGGGTTGAACACGGTGATGTCGCCCAGCACCGCATAGGCCGCCGTCACCGACACGTGCTTGGTGGGGAACCAGGCGACGAAGGCGTCATAAAAGGCCTTTTCGTGGTCGACGCCCAGGTTCCGCGGTTTCATGCGGTACTCGGCGCCGGCCACCAGCTTGCGGTTGATCATGTAGGCGGCCGACACTTCCAGCCGGGCCTGGTAGCGCTGGTGCTGGTCGCCGCCGAAGCCCAACAAACCCAGTTGATTGGCCCGCGTGGCGCGCACGGTGGCATTGAGCAGCACGCTCTGCTCGAGCAGCAGCTTGGTTGCGGCGAGGTAGTAATCGACCCCGTGCTCCTCCCTGGCGCCCAGTTGCCTGACGCTGGTGACGGCCAGTGCGCCCAGGCCCGCCACGCCCTTGGTGCGCTTGGCCATGGCGCCGACGGCGATCTGCGGCAGCAGGCGGTCCTGGTCGTAGACGGCGTCGCCGGCGAGCTTGATTTTCAGGCCGACGATGTCCTGGTTCAAGCGCAAGGCGTCGAGCGGCGCCAGGCTGCCCCGCAATTGCTGCGTCGCCAGCGACAGCTCGACGCGGTCGGCGATGCCGACGGCGACGCCGTAGCTGTCGAGCGAATAATCCTGCGTTCTGACCATCGTGTAATGGGCGTTGGCGCCCCAGCTGTCGCGGCTGCCATAGCCGCTGATCAGCGCCCACGGCACCAGCCCGCCACCACCGGCGCCCTCGACCGTGCTGACGCCGCCCGTGGCGGTCAGCTTGCCCAGGTCGGGCGTGCCTTGCAACTGGGCATGGGCGCTGGCGCAGCAGAACAGCAGCGCCGCCAGCACGCCCCCCGCGCGCGACGATAATATGTGTCTAAATTGCATGTATTTCTCCGGAGACCAATTGAAATTCTATCCAAAGCCAACGTTGCCCTCCAGCATTCTTTTGGCAATGTATAAAAGAACGGGGAAATTTGCATCGATCCGGTAACTTTTTGGTATCGTGCGTGTTGTATTTGCGTATTTGATGCGCCAGCCCCGCATGCCTCGATGCCATCCCCTTTTTAAAGGCCCGTTTGTGCCCACCGATTTCGCTGCCCTCGATCCCCAGCAATTAAAACTATGGCTGCAAGCGGCCGGCAAGCGCGACAGCGCCGCCTTTCGCGCGCTCTACGACGCCAGTTCGGCGAAACTGTTTGGCTTCGCGCTGCGTATATTGCATAAGCGCGAACTTGCGGAAGAGGTGTTGCAAGAGAGTTTCGTGGCGATCTGGAACAATGCCGCCAACTACCAGAGCCATCTCGCCGCACCGATGACCTGGATGGCCACCATCGTCCGGAACAAGGCCTTCGACCAGTTGCGGCGCAGCAGCGCCGGGGTCGAAATCGATGCGGAACCGTTTGATCCGGAAGTTATCAATGCGCTACAAGACCCCCAACGCACGCCCATCGAGGCCTTGCAGATGAGCGGCGACGCCAAGGCCCTGGCCTGGTGCATGTCGGCGCTCGAAGGCGCGCACCGCCAGGTGGTGGCGCTGGCCTACTATCACGACCTGTCGCACAGCGAAGTGGCAACGCAGATGAAGCTCCCGATCGGCACCGTGAAAACCTGGATACGGCGCAGCCTGGAAAAATTGCGCGTGTGCCTGGCCAAGGGGGCCGCATGAATATCCGCAACAATCCCATCCTGCGCCAGAAACTGGCCGCCGAATACGTGCTGGGCACCCTGCGCGGGGGCGCCCGCCGGCGCTTCGAGGCCTGGTTGTACCAGGACGCCGACCTGCGCAATCTGTGCGCCGCGTGGCAGCAGCGGCTCGCGCCCATGGCCGAATTTGCCGGCGACGTGGCGCCACCCAAGCGGGTGTGGACGGCCATCGACCGCCGCCTGCGCTTGACGACGACGCCAGCCGGGCGCATCGCCCAATTCTGGCGCCAGGACCACCTGGCCTTCTGGCGCAGCCTGGGCATGGTATCGACGGCCTTGACGGCGATGCTGCTGGTGGTCGTGCTGAGCAATCGCGCGCCGAACGCCGTCGCCTACGTTGCCGCGCTGGCCGACGATCAGACCCACACGACCATGCTCGTCACGGCCGACAGCAGCCGGCGCGACATGGAAATTCGCATGGTCTCGAACCTGCACGTCGAGGCCGGCAAGTCGCTGCACCTGTGGGCGGTGCCGAAAAGCGGCCATCCCCGCTCGCTCGGCCTGATCACCGCCGGGCGCACCGTGCTGCCCCTGCCGGCCAGCGCGGTGGGCGACGACGTCGCCGTGCTGGCGGTGTCGCTCGAGCCGCCCGGCGGCTCGCCGGACCCGAACGGGCCGACCGGTCCCGTGATCTACAAGGGCGCGTGGGTGCGGCTGTAAGCGATACGGCAAAAAAAGGGGCCGGTGCGACAGACTGCGACGGGGACGCTTACTTCGTCACAATCTCGCGCTGCATCGGCGCCAGCTTCGCCACCAGCTTGTTCGCCACCGACGGCGCCACGCCGTTGTTCTCCATGGCGATCTGCAGATCCTCCGTCAGCGCATTGAACTGCGCATTGGTGATCTTCAGGCCGGCGTGCACTTCCTTCATCGGTTCTCCCCCATAGGTGCAAGGGCCACCAGCGAGCGCACAGAACTGCTCCGACAGGGCCGCGTGGATCTGCTTCGCGTCCGAATCGGCAAAGCTTTCCTTGATGCGTGGGTCGGACAGCAACAAGGGAACGAAGTCGTCAACGATTTTCTTGATGCCCGCCTTGCCGCCCAGGCCCCGGTAGACGGCATCGTCGGCCGCGCTGGCCGGTGCGAACGCACCGAGCCCGAGGACGGTGATGGCGACCAGCGGCGCAATGGTAGAAGTGAGTTTTTTCATGGTGCTTATTTGGGATACAGGATCATCTGCGTGCAGCGGAAAATGGCGATCGTCTTGCCCGTCTCGGCGTTGCTGACGACGGCATCCCAGACCTGGGTGGTGCGCCCCAGGTGGGCCGGCTTGGCCACGCAGGCGATGACGCCATCGCGCAGCGTGCCCAGGTGGTTCGATTTGAGTTCGATGGTGGTGAAATTGCTCGCCCCTTCCGGCAGGTGCAGCCGGCAGGCATAGCCGCAGCAGGTGTCGGCCAGCGTGACCACGCTGCCCGCATGCAGAAAACCGTTGGGCGCCAGGTGATGGGGCTGCACCGCCATGCGGGCGGCCACTTCGCCGTTGTCGACGCTGGTGATTTCCATGCCCAGGTAGCCGGGAAATTTGCCCTGGCCGATGGCATTGAGGGCTTCGACGGAGAGGGCGGCGTGGCTCATGGGGGTCCTGTATGCGGCGTGGGAATCCGCCATCTTAAGAGAATTTTCGACAGCACGTAACAACTTTGCCTCCCCATCTCGATAGTTCTTGCCAAACATTGAGTTTGAGATAATTATTCTCGGGTAACAATCGCCCTCGATTCCCGCTGCCCCGCACCTTCACCGCGTTTTGTCTGGACCGCCCATGGATGCCTCCCGCTCGCCGTCGCCCCTTGTAAAACTGCGTGCGCTGTGGGAGCGCCTGGTGTGGCGGCCGCTGGCCTGGCTGTGCCTGCAGCTATTTGGCCGCCTCGACTGGCAGGCACCCCGCTGGGGCCAGGCGCTGGCGCGGGGCGGCCTTCGCGTCGGGGCAACAATGCGCGCCCGCCCCGCCGCTGCCGCCGTCACCGTCGTGCTGCTGGCGGCGGCAGCGGCCGGCCTGTGGCACGGCTACCGCTGGTGGCAGGCGCAGCCCAAGCCGGTGGCCGTGACGTTCAAGGTGGTCGCGCCCGCGCGCACCGCCATCGAGCAGGAAGACGCCGAGGCGAGAAAGCCGCAGCCCGTGGTGATCAGTTTCAGCGAGGCCGTCGCGCCCCTGTCGCAGGTCGACAAGGACGTCACCGGCATCGGCCTGTCGCCCGCGCTGGCGGGCAGCTGGCACTGGCTCAGCGACCGGCAGTTGCGCTTCCTGCCGAAGGACGACTGGCCGGCCGGCGCCGCGTTCACGGTGGCCTTGCCGAAGGGCGCGTTCAAGCCCGAGGTGCGCCTGCACGAGCGTGCAGCGCATTTTGCCACCGCCCCCTTCGTCGCCAAAATCGTCAGTGCGCGGTTCTACCAGGACCCGCTCAACCCGGCCGCCAAGAAGGTCATCGTCGACTTCAATTTCAGCTATCCGGTGACGCCGGCCGAACTGGAAAAGCGCCTCGAGATGCGCCAGGACGAGCAATCGGCGGGCCTGCTGGGCATCGGCAAGCAAACCACCCGGTTCACCGTCAGCTACGACAAATTCAAGCTCAACGCGTCGGTGGTGTCGGACAATCTGCCCATGCCGAAAGACGACGGCACCTTGCATGTCACGCTGGCGAAAGGTTTGCGCGCCGCCCGCGGCTCGCCCGACTTGCAGGACGAGATCAGCCGCACCGTCGCCATTCCCGGGCTGTACAGCCTCGCCGTCGGCGCCATCGATGCGCGGGTGGTCAGCAACGACAAGAACGAACCGGAGCAGGTGCTGGTGCTGGGCACCTCGATGGCGGTGCACGAGAAGGTGATGCAGCAGGCGCTGAGCGTGTGGCTGCTGCCGGAAAAAAACCTGAAGGCAGACCTCAATCCCCGCGACGGCACGCCGTTCGACTGGAGCGGCGTCGACATCGACGAGCCGAACCTGCAGCGGGGCGCCCGCCTGGCGCTCGAGGCGATTCCCGCCGAGCGCGAATTCACCGAGCTGCACAGCTACAAGTACAAGGCGCCTGTGGGCCGCTACCTGTACGTGAAGGTGGCGCCGGACATCAAGTCGTTCGGCGGCTACGTGCTGGCCAAGGCGGTGGGCCGCGTGCTGGCGGTGCCGCCGTATCCGTCCGAGCTGAAAATTCTCAGCCAGGGCGCCCTGCTGGCGCTGTCGGGCGAAAAGAAGATCGCCGTGCTGGTGCGCGACCTGCCGGGCGTAAAAATCGAGATCGGGCGGGTGCTGCCGGCGCAGTTGCAGCACCTGGTGTCGCAGGCCAGCGGCAGCTTCGCCAGCCCGGAATTTTATAACGGCTTCGGCCCCGACAACCTGGTCGAACGGTTCGAACGCAAGGTGCCGCTGGCCGGCCTGGCGCCCGGCCAGGCCCACTATGAAGCGGTCGACCTGGCCGACTACCTCAAGGGCGACGGCGCCGAGCGGCGCGGGGTATTCCTGCTGACCATGAGCAGCTACGATCCGAAGGCGGACGAGCGCGCCGCCAGGGCGGCCCAGGCGGCCCGGCGCCAGCCGGGCGAACCGGCGCCGCCCGAAGCGAGCGAAGGCGAAGGCGACGGCGACGGCGAGCAGCGCGAGCGCGCCGACGACGTCAAGACCGACAAGCGGCTGGTGCTGGTGACGGACCTGGGCATCGTCGTCAAGAAGTCGCTCGATGGCTCGCAGGACGTGTTCATCCAGTCGATCTACACGGGCAAGCCGGTCGCCGGCGCCAGCGTCGACATCGTCGGCGTCAACGGCCAGGTGCTGTTCACCCAGAGCACCGATGACGCCGGCCACGCGCGCTTTGCCCGCATCACCAACCTGGCGCGCGAAAAAGCGCCGTTGATGATCCTGGCGAGAAAAGACGGCGACTTGAGCTTCCTGCCGCTCAACCGCGCCGAGCGCGGCCTGGATATGTCGCGCTTCGATATCGGCGGCGCCCGCAATGCCGCCGTGGCCGACCAGCTGAGCGCTTACCTGTTCAGCGACCGCGGCATCTACCGCCCGGGCGACACCTTCCACGTCGCCATGATCGCCAAGTCGGCCAGGTGGGGCAGCGCCACCACCGGCCTGCCGCTGCAGGTCGATATCCTCGACCCGCGCGGACTGGTCGTCAAACGCGAGACCGTCAAGCTGCCCGCCGACGGCCTGCTCGAGACGCGCTACACCACCGAGGACAGCGCGCCCACCGGCAGCTACACGGTCAACCTGCACCTGGTGCGCGACGGCCAGGCCGGCGCGCAGATCGGCAGCACCACCGTCAAGGTGCAGGAATTCCAGCCGGACCGCCTGAAAGTGTCGACGCGCCTGTCGGGCGGCCCCACCGAAGGCTGGCTCAACCCCGCCGAGCTCAAAGCGCAGGTCGAGGCGCGCAACCTGTTCGGTACCCCCGCGCAGGGCCGCCGCGTGACGGCCGAACTGACCCTCAGTCCCGCCTTCCCCGCCTTTGCCCGCTACCCCGACTACAAGTTCTACGACCCGCTGCGCGCCAAGGAAGGCTACACGGCCAAGCTGGCCGACCAAACCACCGACGACGCCGGCCAGGCCACGTTCGAGCTGGGCCTGTCGCGTTACGCCCGCGCCACCTACCGGGTCGGCGTCGTCACCCGCGTGTTCGAGGCGCAGGGCGGCCGGGGTGTGGCGGCAGAAACGGCGGCGCTGGTGTCGGAGCTGCCCTACCTGGTCGGCTTCAAGGCCGACGGCGCGCTCGACTACGTGGGGCGCGCATCGCGCCGCAGCGTGTCGCTGATCGCCATCGACCCCAAGGCGCAGAAAGCGGCCGTGAGCGGGCTCACCTTGCAACTGGTGGAAAACAGGTTCGTCTCGGTGCTGACCCGGCAGGGCAACGACACCTTCAAGTACGAGTCGCGCAAAAAAGAGGTGACGCTGCGCGAAGTGCCGCTGGCGCTGGCGGCGGCCGGCAACACCGTGCAGCTCGACACCGCCACGGCCGGCAATTTCGCCTACGTGATCCGCGATGCGCAAGGCCTCGAGCTCAATCGCATCGACTACGCCGTGGCCGGGCGCGGCAACGTCACCCGCAGCCTGGAACGCAACGCCGAGCTGCAGCTGACCTTGAACAAGAAGGACTACGTGCCGGGCGAAGAGATCGAGGTGAGCATCAAGGCGCCGTACGCGGGCGCCGGCCTGATCACCATCGAACGGGACCAGGTGTTCGTGCACCAGTGGTTCAAGACCGACACGCTGGCCTCGGTGCAGAAAATCCGCCTGCCCAAACAGTTCGAAGGCAACGGCTACGTCAGCGTGCAGTTCATCCGCGATCCCGGCTCCGACGAGATTTTCATGAGCCCCATGAGCTACGGCGCCGTGCCGTTCGCCACCAGCCTGGCCGCGCGCAGCAACGCGCTCAGTCTGACCGTGCCCGAACTGGTCAAGCCGGGCCAGCGCCTGACCATCAAGCTGGTCGCCGCCAAGCCGGCGCGGGTACTGGTGTTCGCCGTCGACGAGGGCATCCTGCAGGTGGCGAACTACAAGGCACCCGATCCGCTGGCGCTGTTCTTCCAGAAGAAAATGCTGGAAGTGCGCACCTCGCAAATCCTCGACCTGATCCTGCCCGAGTTCAAGAAGCTGATGGCCGCCAGCGCCCCCGGCGGCGACGGCGAGGGGGCGCTGGGGCGCCACCTGAACCCCTTCAAACGCAAGCACGACAAGCCGGCCGTGTACTGGTCCGGCATCGTCGAGGTCGACGGCAGCCGCGAATTTGCCTACGACGTGCCGGACACCTTCAACGGCGCCATGAAAGTGTTCGCGGTGGCCGTCAACGAGGGCGCGATCGGCACCGCGCAGGCGCGCACCACCGTGCGCGGCGATTTCGTGCTCTCGCCCAACCTGCCGCTGGCGGTGGCGCCGGGCGACCAGTTCGACGTCAGCGTGGGCGTGGCCAACAATGTGGCCGGCGCCGGCAAGGACGCGCCCGTGACGGTGACACTCAAAGCCCCGCCGCAGCTCGAAGTGGTGGGCGCCTCCAGCGTGGTGGTCAAGATCGGCGAAATGCGCGAATCGGTGGCCGCCTTCCGCCTGCGCGCGCTCGATGGCGCCCGCGCCCAGCTGGGCGCCGGCCCGCTGGTGTTCAGCGCCAGCCTGGGCAGCAAAAGCGCGTCCCTGGCCGCCGACGTCTCGGTGCGCCCGGCCACCCAGCGCACCACCAGCACCAGCATCGGCAGTTTTACGGCATCGACCGAGGTGGCCGTCAAGCGCGACCTGTTCAGCCAGTACCGCGTCACGGAAGCGGCGCTGTCGACCGTGCCGCTGGTGATGGCCAGCGCCCTGTCGAACTACCTGGCCAACTTCGAGCACCTGTGCACCGAGCAGCTCATCAGCCAGGCCATGCCCGGCATCGTGCTGGCCAAACGGCCCGAATTTGCCGCCGGCGCCGGCACCGGCGCGACCAGGCTGGCGCAGGCGCGCAATTTCGAACGCGCCGTGGCGGTGCTGCGCACGCGCCAGAACGCCGAGGGCGGCTTCGGCATGTGGAATGCCGCCGCCGAGGCCGACGAATTCGCCTCCGTCTACGCCGCCCACCTGCTGCTCGAGGCGCGCGAGCACGGCGAGAACGTGCCGACCGATATGCTGCAAGGGGCGATGGGCTACGTGCGCACGCTGGCGGCCAGTCCCGCCTCGACCCTGCCCGCCCTGCGCGTGCGCGCCTACGCCGCCTACCTGCTGACGCGCCAGATGAACGTGACCTCGCCGATGCTCGCGTCGATCCGCGAAAGCCTCGACAAGCGTTACCCGAAGGCCTGGCAAGGCGATCCGGCGGCGGCCTACCTGGCGGCGGCGTATCAGCTGCAAAAGCAGGAGCGCATGGCGCAGGAGCTGATCGACGTCCAGGTGGCGCGCCTGGTGCGCCCGCCCTCCCGCAAGGGGGCCGGCGACGATGCGCTGTACTTCGTCGATCCGCTGGTGGAAGACGCGCAGACCCTGTACATCCTGGCGCGCCATTTCCCCGCGCGCGCCAAGGCGCTGCCGCCGGAGGCGATGGCCGCGATGGTCAAGGCGCTGGCGGAACACCGCTACAACACCCTGTCGGCGGCCTACCTGACGCTGGCGTTCGACGCCTACGCCGTCGCCGTCGGCCCGCAGGCGGCCGGTAAACTGGGCATCGTCGAAATCGACGCCAAGGGCGCCAGGCGGACGTTGACGCTGCCTTCGAACGTGCTGCCGCGCGTGCCATTTTCGGCTGGCACCAGCAAGCTGCGCTTGTCCAACGACAGCGGCTTGACCGCTTATTACGCCATCACCGAGACGGGCTTTGACCGCCAGCCGCCCACCACCGAGATCAAGAGCGGCATGGAAGTGGTGCGCGAATTCGTCGACAGCGCCGGCAAGGCCGTCACCAGCGTCGTCGTCGGCGACGAAGTGACGGTGCGCCTGCGCTTTCGGGCGATCGGGCGCAATGTGTACAACGTCGCGCTGGTCGACCTGATGCCGGGCGGCTTCGAGCCGGTGCTGGACACGACGGCGGCGCCGACGCCGGACGATGCCGCCGCCGCGGGCGCCACGGCCGGCGCCGCGCCCGCGCCGCCCGGCCTGCCGGGGCTGGCCGGCAGCAAGTCGAGCTGGCAGGTGCGCTATGCCGACGTGCGCGAGGACCGCGTGGTGTTATATGGCGCCGTCACCACCGATGCCCACGAAGTGAGCTACCGCATCAAGGCCACCAACAGCGGCCGCTTCAGCGTGCCGCCGGCGTACGCCGAATCGCTGTACGAGCGCGGCGTGCGGGCGCGCTCGGCGGGCGGGCAGTTCATCACCGTGCAAGCGCCCGGCAAGCCTTGATGGGATGGCGCATGCGGCGGACCGCGCTGACACCGACACTGGCACTGGCACTGGCGCTGCTGGTGGTGCTGGCGGCGCTGCGCCTGTGGCCGCACGCGCCACTGCGCGAGGCGGCCGGCCTGTCGAGCGCCGTGTACGCGCGCGACGGCCAGTTGCTGCGCCTGACACTGGCGCCCGACGAGCAGTACCGCCTGTGGGTGCCGCTGGCCGACATCGACCCGCGCCTGGCGCAGGCGGTGCTGCTGTACGAAGACCGCTGGTTTTACTGGCACGCGGGGGTCAACCCGGTCGCCCTGCTGCGCGCGGCGCTGGCCAGCTACAGCGGCGCGGGCCGCAGAGGCGCCTCCACCATCAGCATGCAGCTGGCGCGCCGCCTGTACCGCATCGACAGCCAGAGCCCGGCCGGCAAGCTGCGCCAGGCGGGCGCGGCGCTGTGGCTGGAAGCGCGCTACAGCAAGCGCGCGCTGCTCGAGGCCTACCTGAACCTGGCGCCGTACGGTGGCAACATCGAAGGGGTGGGCGCGGCCAGCCTGATTTATTTTCACAAGCGGGCGGCCCAGCTGACCCTGGCCGAGACGCTCAGCCTTGCCGTGATTCCGCAAAACCCCCGCAAGCGGGGCGGCGCGCGGCCGCGCGACTTGCCGGCGGCGCGCGCGCGGCTGGCGCGGCTGTGGGCGGCCCGCCACGGCGAGGCCAGCGCCGGCGCCAGCGCCGCGCCCGCGCTGGCGACTGCCGCCGCGCTGCCGTTCCTGGCGCCGCACCTGACCGACCGCCTGCTGCGCGAGCAGCACGGCGGCGAAATCTGGTCGGCGCTGGACCTGCGCGCGCAAGCTTCGCTCGAGCGCATCATGGCGCAGTTCATCGACAACCGCCGCGGTGTCGGCATCGCCAACGCCAGCGCCATCCTGCTCGAGCGCGACAGCGGCGAAGTGCGCGCGCTGGTGGGATCGAACGGCTACTTCGACACCGCCATCGCCGGCCAGGTCAACGGCACCGAAGCGAAGCGCTCGCCCGGCTCGACCCTCAAGCCCTTCATCTATGGCCTGGCGCTCGACCAGGGGCTGCTGCACCCGGCCACCATCCTCAAGGACATGCCGACCGCGTTCGGGCCGTTCAGTCCCGAGAATTTCGACGGCCGCTTCGTCGGCCCGATCAGCGCCCAGGATGCCCTCATACGCAGCCGTAACGTGCCGGCCGTGGCGGTGGCGTCGACGCTGCGCCATCAGACCCTGTACGAATTCCTCAAAAGCGCCGGCGTGACGCGGCTGGCCAGCGAGCAGCATTACGGCCTGGCGCTGGCGCTGGGCGGCGGCGAAGTGACGATGGAAGAGCTGGCGCGGATGTACCTGATGCTGGCCCAGCGCGGCGCCCTGATCCCCGTGCGCCACCGGCGCGCCAGCGCTGCCGAACGGGCCGGCCAGGACGCCCCCCGCCTGCTGTCGGAAGAAGCGGCCTTTATTACGCTGCAGATGCTGCGCGCCAATCAGCGGCCCGACACGCGCGAGGTGGCCACGCCGCCGGTGGCGTGGAAGACGGGCACGTCCTGGGGCTTTCGCGACGCCTGGACGGCGGGCGTGTTCGGCCGCTACGTGCTGGTGGTCTGGATCGGCAATTTTGACGGCAGCGGCAACCCTGCCTTTGTCGGCATCGACGCCGCCGCCCCGCTGTTTTTCCGCATCGTCGACAGCCTGCGCGCGCTGGGGCTCGATGCGCCCGCGCCGGAGCCGGCGCCGCCCGCCGGCGTGATCCGCGCCGAGGTGTGCAGCGCCAGCGGCGAGCTGCCCAACGCGCTCTGCCCGCAACGCGCGAGCACCTGGTTCATTCCCGGCAAATCGCCGATCCGCGTGAGCACCCTGCACCGCGCCGTGATCGTCGATGCCATTACCGGCGCGCCCACCTGCGCGCGCGGCGCCGGCACCCGCAGCGAGGTGTACGAATTCTGGCCCACCGACCTGCAGCGGCTGTTTCGCGAGGCGGGCATGCCGCGCCGCCAGCCACCGCCGCTACCGGACTGCGGCGCGCCCGCCGACAGCCTCGCCGATGGTCCCGCCATCGTCGCGCCGAACACATCGACGACCTACACGGTGCGCCTGTCGCGGCCGGCGCCGCTGGCGCTGCGCGCCAATGCGCCCAGCGCCCACGACACCCTGTTCTGGTTCGCCAACGGCGGCCTGATCGGCAAGGGCGCCGCCGGCACGGCGCTGGCGTGGACGCCGGCGGCGCCGGGCCGGGTGCAGCTGCGCGTCGTCGACCAGCAGGGGCGGTCGGACGCGCGCGAGATCGAGGTGGAGTTTGTGCCGTGAAGGCGGCAAAGCTGGGGGAGCGCGGCCGTTTGATGGTATTCTTTTTAGCAACACTCAATTTTTGACAACACCATGAACCTGGACCTTGAGGGCGGTGGCGCCCTCGTCACCGCGACGCTGGTGGCCAAGCAGATCGACCCGCCCGCTGCCGCCGTCGATCATGCGGATCGCGCCCACGACAGCGCCTGCGCCAACTGCGGCGCGCAGTTGACGGGCCCGTATTGCCATCGCTGCGGCCAGGGCGCCCATGTCCACCGCTCGCTGCTGCACCTCGGTGAGGAGTTCCTGCATGGCCTGCTGCACTTCGACGCCAAGGCCTGGCGCACCCTGCCCCTGCTGGTGCTCCAGCCGGGCCGGCTGACCCGCAATTCCATCGACGGCAAGCGCACCCGCTATGTGTCGCCGCTGGCGCTGTTCCTGTTCATGGTGTTCCTGATGTTCTTTGTCGTCTCCAGCGTCAGCCGCACGGACCATCCGTTCGGCACGCCGGCCTCGACGGCGGCGACGACGGCGACGGACGACGGCGACGAGGGAAAACTCGACAAGGTGGTCGACAAGCTGCGCCTGAAGCAAGCGAACATCGACTCCGGCTCGGCCGCCGTCGACCGCGCCCTGCGCGGCGCGCTCGACAATCCCCAGCTCACCTTGTACAAGCTGAAAAGCTCGGCGTCGAAGTTGTCCTTCATGCTCGTGCCGATGTCGCTGCCCTTGCTGTGGCTGATGTTCTTCTGGAAGCGTGGCGTTACCATGTACGACCACGCCGTCTTTTCGCTGTACGCGCTGTCGTTCATGGCGCTGCTGGTGAGCGGCGTGTCCCTGCTGGGCAGGGCCGGGCTGACGATGGCGACCCAGCTGCTGTGGATCGCGCCGCCCATCCACATGTTCCTCCAGCTGCGCGGCGCCTACCAGTTGCGCGTGCGTGGCGCCTTGTGGCGCACGGTGGCGCTGCTGTTCGCCTCGCTTGGCGTGTTCGTGCTGTACCTGCTGCTGATCCTGACGGTCAGCGTGGCGCTGTAACTACCTGCGCTTGACGCGCCCGCTGCCGCCGCCGCCGCCGCCGCTGCTGCCGCCGCCAGCGCCACCGCCACGCTGGCGCGCGGCCGCGTTCTGCTGCTGCAGGATCGCATCGACCCGCTCCGAGGCGGTGCGCGACAATTCCTGCGCCAGCGCGATGCTGGGAAAAATTTCCGGTTCGCGGTAGGCCACCCAGGCGTAGGCCGAGTAACGGCGGCAGGCGTCTTCGACTTCCTGCAAATTGAGCCAGCGCAGCGCAGCCCCTTCGGCGTCGAGCTTGCACACCTTCTGCTTCGACAGGCACAGCGCCCAGTATTCCCAGGCCGTTTGCAGCGACGGCACCTTGCTCGAAATGGGCACCAGCGACAACATGAATTTTTGCGCCACGGTCAGGTTCTCGATCGTATCGAGCCAGAGGGCGCGGGTCGACTGGTCTTCCGTGATCTTTGGATAAAAGAAGCCGTCGGGGACGTCGATGTTGTGCACAAAACGCTTGAGCAGCTTGACCAGCGAGCGCTCGTTGGTGACGGCGGCAATGCGATGCAGCTGTTCGATCGACGGCGCCACCGCGAAGCCGCTGGCGGCGATCGCGCCCGGCTTTTCCTTGAGCAGCGCGCGCATCACCTCGTGGGTTTCGTCGTCGTAGCCGGCCACGAAGCCTTCTTCGTGCACGCCGTAGCGGCCGGCGCGGCCGGCGATCTGGCGCGCCAGCGCGGCCGGGATTTCTTCTTCCTCGTAACCGTTGTACTTGACGGCGGTGGTCATGACGATGCGGGCAATCGGCATGTTCAGGCCCATCGCCAGGGCGTCGGTGCCGACGACGATGTCGGCGCTGCCGTCGCGGAAGCGCTCGGCCTGGGCGCGCCGCACTTCCGGCGACAGGTTGCCGTAGACGGTTGCCACCGACAGGCCGATCTCGGTGATCATGTCGCGCCATTTGAGCACTTCGCGGCGCGAAAAGGCGATCACGGCGTCGCCGCGGCGCAGGTTGCGCAGCTTGCGCACGGCGCCCGGCTCCATTGCCAGCGGCGCCATGCGCTTGAGGATGTGCACTTCGAGCGGACACTCGAGCCGTTCGGCCAGCGCCTCGATGGCGCGGCGCGCCTCGGGCGCGCCCACCAGGTAGACCACCGAGGCGGGCGCGCCGCACACGGCCGCGGTCCAGGCGGCGCCGCGGTCGCGGTCGGCCAGCATCTGGATTTCGTCGATCACGGCGACGTCGACGCGGTTGCGCGAATCGAGCATCTCGACGGTGCTGGCGATGTGGGTGGCACCGGCCGTCAGGCGGCGCTCTTCTCCCGTCACCAGGCTCACCTTGAGCGGCTTGCCGTGCACGCTGACGGCCTGCATGCGCTCGAAGTTTTCCAGCGCCAGCAGGCGCAGCGGCGCCAGGTAGACGCCGCTGGGCGCTTTCACCAGCGCTTCCATGGCGCGGTGGGTTTTACCGGAATTGGTGGGGCCCAGCAGCGCGATGAACTTGCGCGGCATGCGGCTGGCCACCTCGAACGATTGCGGGTATTCGGCCAGGTTGATGCTCTGCTTGGTGCGTTCCGCGTACTGCGCTTCCTGCTCGCGTTCGACGGCGTGGATGATGCGCTGGCGGATGCGCTCGAACACATACTCGGCCGGCTCGGCCGTCTCGAGGTCGGCCAGCGGCGCCAGGAAGGTCATGGCGTCGAAGTCGCAGTCGTCGGCCAGCGCGGCGATCTCCCGCACAAACGCCTCGACGCTGGCGTGCAGGTCGGCGATGGCCGGCGCATTGGCCCGTTCCAGCACCAGCGCGGCCTGCGCCTCGGGGTCCATTTTTCTCCACTTGCTGGGCTTGGCCAGCACGCCCTGCGGCGGCACCAGCTGCCACGGCACGCGCAAGTGCTCGAAGCGCACCACGCCGTTAAAGCGCACGAACACCCGGCCCTCGGCCTTGACCAGGGCGGCGCCGGCCGGCATCGCCTGCGTCAGCTGCGGGTTCGGGTTCAGGGCGCCGTCGTCGGCATCGACGGGTTCGGGTTTTACAGTGGGAATCGAAGGCATGGGAAGGCGTGGGCGCACAGTGGAGTCCCCGGTACTATAACGCGCCCCGCCCCATTCCAATAGCGCACCCGGATCAGCGCGCGGGATCGCCCTGGAACAGCGTGTGCATGTCGAGGCGGGCGCCGCACAGCGCGCCGTCATAGCCGGGCAGCGCCGCCAGCACCTGCTTGAACGGCGCGCTGGCCATCGCCGTCTGCGCCGCCAGCAGCATCGGCGTGTCGACGGCACTGGCATCGCAGGCCAGGAAGTACTGTTCGCGGATCACGGGGATGAAATCGAGGTCGAAGCGGCGCGCCGCCGTTTCGACCCCAAAACTGACATCGGCCATGCCGCTGGCGACATACGCGGCCACCGCCGCGTGGGTGAATTCGGCGGTGCCGAAGCCGCTGATGGCGGCCGGATCGATGCCGCCGTGGTGCAGCAGCAGTTCGAGCAGCACGCGCGTGCCCGACCCCTTCTGGCGGTTGACGAAGCGCAGGCCCGGGCGGCCCAGGTCGGCCAGCCCCGTCACATGGTGCGGATTGCCCTTGGCGACGAAGATGCCTTGCATGCGGTAGGCCAGGTGGATCAGCGCGTGGCGCTGCGGGTCCAGCCACGGCCGGTACTTGGCCGCCGCCGCCTGCTCGAATTCGCCCACCGGCAGGTGAAAGCCGGCCAGCTCGCACTCGCCGCGCGCGAGCGCCGCCACCGCCTCGCTGCTGCCACGGTACTTGATGTCGACGGTGATGCCCTGCTCGTTCAACTGGGTCACCAGCGCGGCCACGGCGAAGCCGTGCGAGGCCGTCATGCGCAGCACCTGGGCGTCGTCGGCCAGCACGCGCGCCAGTTCCTGCTGCAGCTCCGAGGCCAGGCTGTCGAGCATGGGGGTCAGGCGGGCGTGGATGCGGCGGTCGGCCCACATCAGCTTTTCAGCCAGCGGCGAGAGCACCGTGCCCTGGCCGCGCACCTTGTAGACCAGATCAAAGCCGAACTGCTGGGAGAACTGCTGCAGCAAGCCCCACGCGTGGCGGTACGACATGCCGCGCGCGGCGGCGGCCTTGCTGATGCTGCCCAACTGGCTCACCGCCAGCAGCAGTTCGAGCAGCGCCGGCAAGGCCGTCGCCACCCCGCTGGCATCGCGCAAGATCCAGTCGGGGCGTATCTCCACCTTCATCATATGCAAAATCCTTCATATTGAACGACATCGAAACCCCTGCTACTCTCAATGCATCATCATAAATACCGCCTTTATATATGTTCTGCCGAACATATGCAATGCGGACAAACGAGACACTATGAACCCACCTGATCCCCACGCCGCGTTCGGCGACATTCTCGACCTGCATGCCCGCCATGGCCACCTTGGCCAGGATGCGCTGCTGCCCGTGCTGCACGCGATCCAGGATCGCCTCGGCTTCATTCCGCCCGACGCCGTCGAGTACCTGGCGCAGAGCTTCAACGTCTCGCGCGCCGAGGTGCACGGCGTGATCACGTTTTACCATTACTTCAAGACAGCCGCGCCGGCGCGCTGCACGGTGCAGATCTGCCGCGCCGAAGCGTGCCAGAGCATGGGCGGCGACGCCCTGCTGGCCCACGCCGAGCGCAACCTGGGCTGCGGCCTGCACGCCCACACGGCCGACGGCGCCTTCGCGCTCGAGCCAGTGTACTGCCTGGGCCAGTGCGCCACCGCGCCGGCCATCATGATCAACGACGCTGTCCATGCGCGCGTGACGCCGGCCCGCTTCGACAAACTGATCGGCAAAATCAAGGAGGTCGCATGAGCGTGCGCATCTTCGTTCCCGCCGATTCGGCGGCGCTGGCGCTGGGCGCCGACGACGTCGCCGCGGCGATCACCCATGAAGCGGCGCGCCGCGGCATCGCCATCGAACTGGTACGCAACGGCACCCGCGGCCTGCTGTACCTGGAACCGCTGGTCGAAGTCGACACGCCCGCCGGCCGGGTCGGGTTCGGCAATGTCGACGACGCCGCCGTGGCCGCCCTGTTCGACGCCGGCTTTCACCTGGGCCAGGCCGACCACCCGCTGGCGCTGGGCCTGGTCGAACAGATCCCCTACCTGGCGCGCCAGACCCGCCTGACCTTCGCCCGCAGCGGCATCACCGATCCCCTGTCGCTGGCCGACTACGAGGCGCACGGCGGCTACCGCGGCCTGCGCCACGCCGTCACGCTCAGCCAGGCCGACATCGTCGCCACCGTCACCGCCTCGGGCCTGCGCGGGCGCGGCGGCGCCGCCTTCCCCACCGGGATCAAGTGGAACACCGTGCTGCGCGCCCAGGCGGCGCAAAAATACATCGTCTGCAACGCCGACGAAGGCGACTCGGGCACCTTTGCCGACCGCATCGTGATGGAAAGCGATCCGTTTGTCCTCATTGAAGGGATGACCATCGCCGGCCTGGCGGTGGGCGCCACCGAGGGCTATATCTATGTGCGCAGCGAGTATCCGCACTCGATCGCGGCCTTGAACCACGCCATCGGCAGCGCCACCCGGGCCGGCCTGCTGGGCGCCGACGTGGCCGGCAGCGGGCGCGCCTTCACGCTGGAAGTGCGCAAGGGTGCGGGCGCCTATATCTGCGGCGAAGAGACGGCCCTGCTCGAGAGTATCGAAGGCAAGCGCGGCGTGGTGCGCGCCAAGCCGCCGCTGCCCGCCCTGGCCGGCCTGTTCGGCCAGCCCACCGTGATCAACAACGTGCTGTCGCTGGCGTCGGTGCCGATCATCCTCGACAAGGGCGCGCAGTTCTACCAGGACTTCGGCATGGGCCGCTCGCGCGGCACCCTGCCCGTGCAATTGGCCGGCAATATCAAGCAGGGCGGCCTGATCGAACTGGCCTTCGGCGCCACCTTGCGCGAGATCCTCTACGACTACGGCGGCGGCAGCGCCAGCGGGCGCCCCATCAAGGCGGTGCAGGTGGGCGGCCCGCTGGGCGCCTACCTGCCCGAGTCGCAGTGGGACACCCCGCTCGACTACGAAGCGTTCGCCGCGCTGTGGGCCGTGCTGGGCCACGGCGGCATCGTGGTGCACGACGACGGCGCCGACATGGCCAGGCTGGCCCGCTACGCGATGGAATTCTGCGCCGTCGAATCGTGCGGCAAGTGCACGCCCTGCCGCATCGGCTCGACCCGCGGGGTCGAAGTGATCGACAAAATCCGCGCCGGCAACGAGCGCCCCCAACAAGTGATCTTATTGCGCTCGCTGTGCGACACCATGCTCAACGGCTCGCTGTGCGCGATGGGTGGCATGACGCCGTACCCGGTGCTGTCGGCATTGAATCACTTCCCTGAAGACTTCGGCCAGACGGCCGGCGACGTCCGCGCCGCATAGGAGACCCATACCATGATCGAAACCATCATCACCCGCGATTTCGGCACCCCGGCCAAGGACATCAACGCGTCCACCGAGATGATCACCCTCACCATCGACGGCTACGCAGTGCGCGTCCCGGTCGGCACCTCGGTCATGCGCGCGGCCGCCGAGAACAGCATCAATATCCCCAAGCTGTGCGCCACCGACAGCCTCGAGCCGTTCGGCTCGTGCCGCCTGTGCCTGGTCGAGATTGAAGGCCGGCGCGGCTATCCGGCCTCGTGCACCACGCCGGCCGAAGCGGGCATGGTGGTGCGCACCCAGTCGGCCAAGCTGCAGGAAGTGCGCAAGGGCGTCATGGAGCTGTACATCTCCGACCATCCGCTCGACTGCCTCACCTGTCCCGCCAACGGCAACTGTGAGCTGCAGGACATGGCCGGCGTCACCGGGCTGCGCGAAGTGCGCTACGGTTACGAGGGCGCCAATCACCTGGCACTGAAGAAGGACGAGAGCAACCCCTACTTCACCTTCGACTCCTCCAAGTGCATCGTCTGCAACCGCTGCGTGCGCGCCTGCGAGGAAACCCAGGGCACCTTTGCCCTGACCATCTCGGGGCGGGGCTTTGAATCGCGCGTCTCGGCCGGCCAGAGCGAATCGTTCATGGAATCGGAATGCGTCTCCTGCGGCGCCTGCGTGGAAGCCTGCCCGACGGCGACGCTGACGGAAAAATCGGTGATCTGGCTGGGCCAGGCCGAGCACAGCATCACCACCACCTGCGCCTATTGCGGCGTGGGCTGCTCGCTCAAGGCCGAAATGAAGGGCAACGAGGTGGTGCGCATGGTGCCGGCCAAGGACGGCAAGGCCAATGAGGGCCACGCCTGCGTCAAGGGCCGCTTCGCCTGGGGCTACGCCACCCACAAGGACCGCATCCTCAAACCGATGATCCGCTCGAAGATCACCGACCCGTGGAAGGAAGTGTCGTGGGACGAGGCGCTCGATTACGCCGCCTCCGAATTCAAGCGCATTCAGGCCAAGCACGGCGTCGATTCGATCGGCGGCATCGTCTCCTCGCGCTGCACCAACGAAGAGGGTTACCTGGTGCAGAAGCTGGTGCGCGCCGCCTTCGGCAACAACAACGTCGACAGCTGCGCGCGCGTGTGCCACTCGCCCACCGGCTACGGCCTGAAAACCACGCTGGGCGAATCGGCCGGCACCCAGACGTTCAAGTCGGTCGAAAAATCCGACGTCATCCTGGTGATCGGCGCCAACCCCACCGACGGCCACCCGGTGTTCGCCTCGCGCATGAAAAAACGCTTGCGCCAGGGCGCGCGCCTGATCGTCATCGATCCGCGCGGCATCGACCTGGTCAAGTCGCCGCACATCCGCGCCCAGCACCACTTGCAGCTGCGCCCCGGCACCAACGTCGCCATGGTCAGCGCGCTGGCCCACGTCATCGTCACCGAAGGCCTGATGGCCGACGAGTTCATCGCCGAGCGCTGCGACCTGCGCGCCTTCGAGCAGTGGCGCGAATTCGTCGCCCGTCCTGAAAATTCGCCGGAAGCGTCGGCCGAGATCACCGGCGTGCCGGCCGAGCAGGTGCGCGAAGCGGCCCGCCTGTTCGCCACCGGCGGCAACGGCGCCATCTTCTATGGCCTGGGCGTGACCGAGCATGCGCAGGGTTCGACCGCCGTGATGGGCATCGCCAACCTGGCCATGGCCACCGGCAATGTCGGCCGCGAAGGGGTCGGCGTCAATCCCCTGCGCGGCCAGAACAATGTGCAGGGCTCGTGCGACATCGGCTCGTTCCCGCACGAGCTGCCCGGCTACCGCCACGTCTCCGACACCACCGTGCGCACCCTGTTCGAGCAGGCCTGGGGCGTGCCCCTGCAAGCCGAGCCGGGCCTGCGCATTCCGAACATGTTCGAAGCAGCCCTCGACGGCAGCTTCATGGGCCTGTACTGCCAGGGCGAAGACATCGTCCAGTCCGACCCCAACACCCAGCACGTCACCTCGGCGCTCGAGGCGATGGAATGCATCGTGGTGCAGGACATCTTCCTCAACGAGACGGCCAAGTACGCCCACGTGCTGCTGCCGGGCTCCTCGTTCCTGGAAAAGGACGGCACCTTCACCAATGCCGAGCGGCGCATTTCGCGCGTGCGCAAGGTGATGCCGCCGAAGGCCGGCTACGCCGACTGGGAAGTGACGGTGGCGCTGTCGAACCGGCTGGGCTACCCGATGGCGTATCGTCATCCATCCGAGATCATGGATGAAATCGCCCGCCTCACCCCCACCTTCTCGGGCGTGAGCTACCAGCGCCTGGACCAGCTGGGCAGCATCCAGTGGCCCTGCAACGAGGACGCGCCCGAGGGCACGCCGACCATGCACATCGACCAGTTCGTGCGCGGCAAGGGACGCTTCATCATTACCCAGTATGTCGCCACCGACGAGAAGGTCACGCGCAAATTTCCGCTCATTCTCACCACCGGCCGCATCCTGTCGCAGTACAACGTGGGCGCGCAGACGCGCCGCACCGAGAACGTGCGCTGGCACGCCGAAGACCGCCTCGAGATCCACCCGCACGACGCGCAGGAACGGGGCATCGAGGACGGCCAGTGGGTCGGCATCCACAGCCGCTCGGGCGAAACCGTGCTGCGGGCGATGGTCACCGAGCGCATGCAGCCGGGGGTGGTCTACACCACCTTCCACTTCCCCGAATCGGGCGCCAACGTGATCACCACCGATAACTCGGACTGGGCCACCAACTGCCCCGAGTACAAGGTGACGGCGGTGCAGGTGATGCACGTGCAGCAGCAGTCCGACTGGCAGCTCGAGTACGCGCGCTTCAACCAGGAGCAGCTGGGCCTGGCCGAGAGCGTCGTATGATCTGCGCCGTGGACGAACCCGTGCGCCATGCGCCGAACGTGCGCATGGCCGTCGCGCGCATGCGCGGCGGCGCCTGGAGCGGCGCGCACGACGAACTGGCCGAGGAAGTGCCGGTGGCGCTCGAATACAACGGCGTCTCGCACGCGGTAATGCTGGCCACGCCGGCCGACATCGCCGAATTCGCCCTCGGCTTTTCGCTCAGCGAAGGCATCATCGAGTCGCCGCGCCAGTTCTACGGCGTCGAGGTCGAGCACGCCGCCGCCGGCATCACCGCCCACATCGACATTGCCGCCGGCGCCTTCATGCGCCTGAAAGACCGGCGCCGCAACCTGTCGGGCCGCACCGGCTGCGGCTTGTGCGGCGTCGACAGCCTGGCGCAGGTGATCCGTCCGCTGGCCTGGCTGGCGCCCACGCGCGCCCTGTCGGCGCCGGCGATCCGCCGCGCGCTGGCCGAAGTCAAACAGCAGCAGCCCTTGAACCGCCTCACCGGCGCCACCCACGCGGCCCTGTGGTGCGGGCGCGACGGCGTGCCGCGCCTGGCGTACGAGGACGTCGGCCGCCACAACGCGCTCGACAAGCTGATCGGCGCCCTGCACCAGGGCGAGTTTGACCCCACCGACGGCTTTGTACTCATCACCAGCCGCGCCAGCGTGGAAATGGTGCAGAAGGCGGCCACCGTCGGCATCGCCGCCATGGTCGCCATTTCCGCCCCCACCGCCCTCGCCGCCCGTACCGCGCAAGACTGCGGACTGACCCTGGTCGCCTTTGCCCGCGGCGACGACTTCGTCGCCTACGCACACGGCGTCAACATCGTAATGGAAGCAGCATGAACATCGACAACCTGGTCACCATGGCCAACCAGATCGGCACTTTTTTTGAATCCTACCCGGACGCGCGCGAAGGCCGCACCGAGATCGCCAACCACCTGCAGCGCTTCTGGGCGCCGCGCATGCGCAGCCAGTTGTTCAGCCATATCGACGCTGACAGGGGCGCCGGCCTCAATCCCATCGTGCTCGAAGCCCTGATCGAGCACCGGCGCGACCACATGGCGCCGCCGCCACCGGGCGGCGACGCCGGCTGATGGCGTCCATGCGGTGAAACGGATCGGCGAGCGACGCCGTCACAAAAAAAACAGGCGCCAATGGCGCCTGCTTTTTTGTGACGAAAATACGACCAGCCGGGATTATTCGGCGATCGCCACGCCGGCGCCGTGCGCCTGCTCATCGGCGTGATAGGAACTGCGCACCATGGCGCCCACGGCCGCGTGCACGAAGCCCATTTTATAGGCCTCCGCCTCGAACATTTTAAACACGTCCGGGTGCACATAGCGGCGCACCGGCAAGTGCGAGTTCGACGGCGCCAGGTACTGGCCGATGGTGAGCATTTCGACGTTGTGCTCGCGCATGTCGCGCATCACCTGCAGGATTTCCTCGTCCGTCTCGCCCAGGCCCACCATGATGCCCGACTTCGTCACCGCTTCCGGGTAGAGCGCCTTGAAGTCGCGCAGCAGTTCGAGCGAGTGCTTGTAGTCGGCGCCGGGGCGGGCTTCCTTGTACAGGCGCGGCACCGTTTCCAGGTTGTGGTTCATGACGTCGGGCAGGCCGTCCTTGAAGATGGCGAGCGCCTTGGCCAGGCGGCCGCGGAAGTCGGGCACCAGCACTTCGATGCGGGTGCGCGGCGACAGCGCGCGGGTTTGCTGGATGCACTCGACGAAGTGGCCGGCGCCGCCGTCGCGCAGGTCGTCGCGGTCGACCGAGGTGATGACGACATACGACAGGCGCAGCTCGGCGATCGTCTTCGACAGATTGGCCGGCTCGTCGACGTCGAGCGGGTCAGGGCGGCCGTGGCCGACGTCGCAGAACGGGCAGCGGCGCGTGCACTTGTCGCCCATGATCATGAAGGTGGCGGTGCCCTTGCCGAAGCACTCGCCGATGTTCGGGCAGCTCGCTTCTTCGCACACCGTCACGAGCTTGTTGGCGCGCAGGATGTCCTTGATTTCGTAGAAGCGGGTCGAGGCCGACGCCGCTTTCACGCGGATCCAGTCCGGCTTTTTCAGGCGCTCGATCTGCTCGATCGGCACGATTTTAATGGGGATGCGGGACGTCTTGCTGGCGCCTTTTTGCTTGTCGAGGGCGTTGTAGGCGGGGGCGGAAACGAGGGTGTCGGTGGTGTCGCTCATATGGCTGCAGGCCCCTGCGGGCTCGGTTGGTGTTGTTCGGTCGGGGCCGTGGTCACGGCCGGGTTCATGGTGGCCAGCTGCTTCACCAGCGCGCGCGCCAGGGCGCTCTGCACGTCGGCGAGCGGCACGTCGACGCCCAGGCTGCGCATGTCGACCGTCTCCAGCCCCGCGTAACCGCACGGGTTAATCCAGGAAAACGGCGACAGGTCCATCGCCACATTGAGCGATACGCCGTGATAGGTGCAGCCGTTGCCGCGCACTTTCAAGCCCAGCGCGGCGATCTTGGCGCCTTGCCTGGGGCCGTCGGCCACATAAATGCCGGGCGCGCCGTCGATCCGTACGCCGGCCAGATTATACGCCGCCAGCACATCGATGATCGCCTGCTCGATCCTGGTGACGAACTGGCGCGCATAGAGCTTGCCGCCCGGCTTGTTGCGGCGCAGGTCGATGAGCAGATAAATGACCACCTGGCCGGGACCGTGGAAGGTCACTTCGCCGCCGCGGTCGGTCTGCACCACGGCGATACCGTGGGCGGCGAGCACGTGGGCCGGATCGGCGCCCAGGCCCAGCGTGAACACGGGCGGGTGCTCGACGATCCACAGTTCGTCAGGCGTGCCGGGTTCGCGCGCATCGGTGAAGGCGCGCATGGCGGCGAAGACGGTTTCGTAGTCAGCGCGGCCGAGATCGCGGACGATCGCCGGCGCGGGGCGGGTGGCGGACATGGACGGGCCTGAGGTTGGGAGCCCCGCCATTATAAGGCAGCGGCCGGCGCGGCGCTTGCCACGGCGGCAAAGCTGGCCTGCCCGGGCCCGCTCTTACATGACGATTTTGACCATCTTGTGGCCCGACAGCGCCTCGTACAGGGCGTCGAGCTGGGCGCGGCTGGTGGCGCGCACCGTCACCGTCAGGCCCGTGAAATTGCCCTTGGCGGACGGGCGCACTTCCAGCCGGCCCACGTGAAAGGTGGGATCGTGCTCGAGCACGACGTCGACGATGGTGGTGGCGAAGTCGTCGTGGGTCGGTCCCATCACCTTGATGGGGAAATCGCTCGGGTATTCGATTAGCGATTCGGCGGGAGGTATATCTTGCATGGCAATCCAGTCAAAAATAGGGTCAAACGGTCGATACCGCCATTTTAACGCTCGACGGGCTCGGCACCGCGCCTGCGCTCGGCGCCGCCCCGATTGCGCGGGTTGTCGGCGGCGGCGGCGGCGGCGGGCGGCGCGGCCGGCCCGGGCGCGGCAGCAGGGGCGGGCGCTTGCGCTGGCGGGGCGGGGCGGGGCGCCGCACCCTCCGGGTCGCGCCCGCGCCGCTCGTCACCACGCACAGGGGCCGGGCGCTGCTCGGCGGCGGGTGCGCTCTGGGCTGGTGCTTGCGGCGGCACCGGCGCGGCCGCCGGCGCTGACGGCCGTTGCACCCGGCCACGCTCGTCATCGGGACGAACGTCGCGGCGCAGGCCGGGGCCATCGCGGCTGTCACCGCGGCCATTCAAACCGTCCCGGCCCAAGCGCTGCTGCTGCTGCAGTTGCTGCTGCTGCAGTTGCTGCTGTTGTTGCAGTTGCTGCTGCAGTTGCTGCTGCTGTAATTGCTGCTGTTGCTGCCGTTGTTGCAATTGCTGCTGCTGCTGCTGCTGCTGCTCCTGCAGTTGCACCTGCGGCGGTTGCCCCTGCTGCACCTGCTGCGGGCGCTGCGGCTGCGGCTGAACTTGTTGCTGCGGCGCTGGCGCCGGCAGCTGCATCACCGGCATGCGCGGCCGCTCATCGCGCCGGTTCGGCATCACCGGCGCCAGCGGCGACGGCAGCGGCCCGCCCGCCTGCGGCGCGCCTGGTGTCGGTAGATTGCGCAACTCGGGGCGGTGCGGACGGTTGCGCTCCCAGGCGTCGCGGTCCATCCGCTCGCGCTGCACGACGACGCCGGGGGGCGCCGCCGGCGCGGTGGCGCCGCCCGCGGGCAGGCTGGCCAGCGGGCCGCTGGCGCGCGGCGCGTTGCGCACGGCCACCGTGCCACGCTGGCCGAACTGCGCTTGCGGCACCACCGTCAGGCCCAGCCGCTGATGGTCGGCGCGCTCATCGCGGCCATCACGGCCGTCACGGCCGTCGCGGCGGCCATCATGGCCCCGGTTGATGCGCTGCAGGTGGTCGGGCGAGACCCGGTAATGGGGCACGAAGGCGTCGCGCGGCGACAGCGGATACCAGCCGGTGGCCGGCAAGGGGCGCCGGCCACCACCACTAAAATTGAGGTTCCAGTTGGCGCCACCAACCCAGCCCACCAGTGCCGGTGCCCACACGGGACGGGCATCGCGCCGTCCGGGCGCCCACGCCCAGCGCTGCTTGACCTGTACCCAGCGGCCGTAGTGAAACGGCGCATAGCCCCAGGGCGCGTTGTCGACCCAGGTCCAGCCCCATGGCGCGATCCAGGCCCAGCTGCCGTCGCGGTAGGGCGCCCAGTCGCTCGCCACCGTGGTCGGCAGCCACAGGGGGCCGTATTCGGCATCGTCGCGCCAGACGCCGTGACGGTCGAGATCTTCGTAGCCCGTCATGTCGGTGCCGACGTAGCGCGCCGACACGGAGCGGTCCTCGTACTGGTCGCGCTGGGCCGACCAGTCGTCGAAATCGTCGCGCAGCGCGGCGCCGGTGCGGATATCGTCGCCCACGTCGAGCCGCTTGCCGGGGCGGACGATCAGCTGGCCGCCCCGATCGTTCACCAGCGCGGTGCCCAGCAGGGCGGTGACGGCGGTGACGCCCGGCACCCGCTCGCTGTCGACGCGCACGGCGCCGGCGTCCTGCAGGCGCACGACGCCATTGGGCGTGACCAGTTCGAAACCGCGCGCCAGGGCGGGGTCGCGCACGTGGATATTGACGCTGCCGTAGATCAGGCGCAGGCGCAGACTGTCGTCGTCGAGCTCCGTCATTTCCAGCGAGGTGTCGCCGTCGAGCCGCACCGAGGTCGAGCCGATGCGAATTTCCGTGCGGGCGCCGCGCGCCGTCGTCACCAGGTTGTGCGAGGTGACGGGCCAGTTGACCTGGGCGCCGGCCGCGTCGTCGCCCACCTCGCCGGTGATGCGCACCTGGCCTTCGGCGATGGCGATGCGGCCCACGCTCGACGGCGGATCGGCCGCCAGTGCCAGGGTGGAGCAAACGGCGGCGGCCAGCACAGTGGCGGCGCGGAGCAGGCGGAGGGTCATGACGGCCTTTCGAAAATGACGACGAGTGGAAAACTGCTGTAAGACTCTATAACGGACCAGCGGGCGGCGCGCCGACAGGCTTTACATTCGGTTGCAATTCAGGGGGCGCGCTTGACGAAAAACAGGGCCGCACCCACCAGCACCAGCACGCCGCCAAAAAAATGGTTTTGCTTGCGCACGGCGCGCGGGTCGCGAAAGTAGCGCTGCATCGATGCGGCCAGGCCCGCATAGCCGTGCATGACGATGCTGTCGATGACGACCATGGTGATGCCGAGGATGGCCAGTTGCGGCAGCAGCGGCGCCTGCTTGGCGATAAATTGCGGCAGCACGGCGACCATGAAGATGATGCCCTTGGGGTTGGTGGCATTGGTCAGAAATCCCGTCGCCACGCGGCGGCCGAACGAGGGCAGCGCCGGCGCGCCGGCGGCGCCGCCGGCCATGGCGGCAGGCGCAGCGCGCCATTGGCTCACGCCGCAGTAGATCAGGTACAGCGCGCCGATGGTCTTGGCCAGGCCGAATGCGATCTCGGAAGCCATCACCAGCGAGCCGACCCCGGCGCCGGCGATGACGAACATCAGCAGCAGTCCAAGTTGCAGGCCCAGCACGGTGGCGCTGGCGCGGCGCAGGCCGAAGGCCAGGCCGTGCGACATGGCCATGATGGCGCCGGAGCCGGGCGAGATGGCGATGACGGTGGCGGCGAGGACGAACGCGATCCAGGTAGTAAACAGCATGGGCAACAGCTCAAGAAGGGAAGGGCATGGCGGCGCCATGAAACACAACGGGCGCGCCGCGGCTGCTGCCGCCGGCGCGCCCGTCTCAGCAACGATGGCTTATTTTCGCTTCGGGTTCAGGGCGGCCTTGAGGGTGGCGCCGGCCGAAAACTTGGGCGACTTCGAGGCGGCGATCTTGATCGCTTCGCCGGTTGACGGGTTGCGGCCCTTGCGCGCGGCGCGCTTGGTGACGGAGAAGGTGCCAAAGCCGGTGATGCCGACCGTGTCGCCTTTTTTCAGGCGCTCGGTGATGATCGCGATGACCGTGTTGATGGCGGCGTTGGCAGCGGTGCCGGTCATGGCGGTGCGCTTCGCAAATTCAGCAATCAGTTCGCCTTTTTTCATGACTATCCTCCGGAGTGATAAAGAGCGGGAAGAGTAGCATAATTATTACTGCGAACAGAATTCGGCGGGCACCGCGCACGCAAGTAAGCCCGGCCACTGCTGGCGCGCGGTGGTCGATGGCCGGCCGGCCACGGCCCGTCGGCGCCGGCGAATCAGGCCGCCAGCGGATCGCTGTGCAGGCGCATGCGCAGGGCCGCATTGATCAGCGTCTGGTAGCCCTGGCCGCTTTTTTCCGACAGCGAGCGAAATTGCGACAGCACTTCGTCGTCGAGATAGATGGTGATGCGGGTCTTGCGCTTGACAGGACGGGCACTGCGTGGCGCCATGGTGGTCAGGTCGAGATTGGTGTTCATCGTGGTTCCCCTAAATAAGGCGGCTGGCGCTGTGCAGCCGGTCAGTCATTGCACTATACGCAGCGGCGCCTGGGGCGTCGGCAAAAAGCGACGAAGTGCCGTATTCGGTGGCTGAAACGCAAATTGCGGGGCTGATCCGTGCGCGCGGTCGGCTCGGGTAAGATGGCGGCGGATGCAACAAGGTCAATACAATCACGGGAGCAGGGCATGGCAAGCAGTCTATTGGCACTGATCGACGATATCGCCTCGATCCTCGACGACGTCGCCGTCATGAGCAAGGTGGCGGCAAAAAAAACCGCCGGCGTGCTGGGCGACGACCTGGCCCTGAACGCCCAGCAGGTCTCGGGCGTCAACGCCGACCGCGAGTTGCCGGTGGTGTGGGCGGTGGCGGTGGGCTCGCTGAAAAACAAGGCGATCCTGGTGCCGGCGGCGCTGGCCATCAGTGCCTTCGTGCCGTGGGCGATCACCCCGCTGCTGATGGTGGGCGGCGCCTACCTGTGCTACGAGGGCTTTGAAAAGCTCGCGCACAAGTTCATGCACAGCAAGGACGAAGTCGCCGCCCATCACGACGAGCTCAGCCGCGCAGTGGCCGATCCTGCGGTCGACCTGGTGGCGCTGGAGCAGGACAAGATCAAGGGCGCCGTGCGCACCGATTTTATCTTGTCGGCCGAGATCATCGTGATCGCGCTGGGCACCGTCGAGAATGCGCCGTTCTCCCAGCAGGTGGCCGTGCTGGTCGCCATCGCGCTGGTGATGACGGTGGGCGTGTACGGCCTGGTCGCCGGCATCGTCAAGATCGATGACGCCGGCCTGCACCTGAGCAAACGGGCCTCGGGCGCCGCCCGCGCAGTGGGCCGGCTGCTGCTGGCGGGCGCCCCCTTGCTGATGAAAGCCCTGTCGGTGGTGGGCACGGCCGCCATGTTCATGGTGGGTGGCAGCATCCTCATGCACGGCGTGCCCGCCCTGCACCACCTGGTCGACAGCGCGGCCCTGGCCGCCGGCAGCGTGGACACCGTCGGCCCCGTGCTCAAGGCGGTCACGCCCACCGTGATCGACGCCCTTGCCGGGGTGATTGCGGGCGCCATCGTGCTGCTGGCCGTTACGGTCGGCAAGAAGCTATTCAAGGGGAAAACGGCGCCCGCATAAGGGGCGCGGCGACGCCCTGAAACGGATCCGACGCCCAAAAAACGAGCAAAACTGTTGTTATTACGACCTGTTGCGGGTCACGCGAATTGACTTATGTAAATGCGTGCACCAGTATGGAACGGATAAGTTTCGCTATGAAATCAGGTTTTTTCATAGTGCGACCACGTCCAACCATTACCAGGGAAAATAACGATGCATAGCAAGTTTGTTCCACAGAAACAGATCATGGCCCTCGCCATCGCCGCCGTGTTTGCCCACGGCGCCGCCGTGGCGCAGAGCGCACCGGCCGCCGCTGACAGCGCCAGCGCCACCGTCGTCGTCACCGGCACCCGCGTGGCCAACCGCACCGCGCTCGACACGGCAGCGCCCATCGACATCATCTCGGCCGAGTCGCTGAAAAACTCCGGCAGCACCGAAGTGGGGCAGGCGCTGTCGGTGGCCTTGCCATCGCTGAACTTTCCCCGCCCGGGCCTGACCGACGGCACCGACACGGTGCGCCCGGCCACCCTGCGCGGCCTGGCGCCGGACCAGACGCTGGTGCTGGTGAACTCGAAGCGCCGCCACAGTTCGGCGCTGGTGAACGTCAACGGCACCATCGGCCGCGGCTCGTCGGCCGTCGACATGAACTCGATTCCCACCGCCATCATCCGCAACATCGAAGTGCTGCGTGACGGCGCCTCGGCCCAGTATGGCTCCGACGCCATCGCCGGCGTCGTCAACATCCGCCTGCGCTCGGACCGCACGGGCGGCGAAGCGGCCGTCACCTACGGCGCCCGCATCACCGAATACGACATCGTCGGCGACGCCGCTCCGGCCGGCGCCAACTACCCCGGCGCGCCCGCCTCGCGCAAGCGCACCGACGGCCAGACCACCACCGTCTCCGGCTGGAAAGGCCTGCCATGGGGCGAGAGCGGTTTCGTCACCATCGCCGCCGAGTACAAGGACCAGGCCCACACCGAGCGCAGCGGCTACGACGTGCGCGCCGCCTACGCCAAGGTCAATGGCGCCTTCGATCCCCGCGAGGCCACCTTCAACCGCTTCGACACCTGGTACGGCGAGCCGGAAATGAAGCAGACGACCCTGTTCGCGAATGCCGCCAATCCGCTCGGCGGCGGCCTGAAACTGTACGGCTGGGCCAGTTTCCAGAACCGTGACGCCAAGTCGGCCGCCAACATCCGCCGCGCCGTGCAGGACCAGAACATCACGTCGATCTACCCGAATGGCTTCGTGCCCTACATCGAGCCGCGCGTGCGCGACTACGCGTTCACGGGCGGCTTTACCATGCCGCTGGGCGACTGGGACTTCGACGCCTCGCTCGGCTACGGCAAGAACGACATGCAGTTCGATATCACCAACACCCTCAACCGCTCGATCGGCCCCACCAGCAAGACCGCCTTCTATGCCGGTGGCTTCGCCTACGACCAGCTGGTGCTGAACGTGTCGGCCGTGCGCGGCTATCCGGTGGCCGGCCTGTCCTCGCCGCTGAACGTGGCGATCGGCGCCGAAGTGCGTCGCGAAGGCTACAAGCTCGAAGCAGGCGAGCCCGATTCCTACCGCGACGGCAAGGCGCTGCTGGCCAACGGCCAGCCGACCGCGCCGGGCACCCAGGGCTTCCCCGGCTTCCGCCCGGCCGACGCCAGCGACACCAGCCGCCACGCCAGCAGCGTGTTTGCCGATTTCGAGGCAAACATCACGCCGGCGCTGCTGACCTCGTTCGCCGTGCGCGGCGAGAAGTACTCCGACTTCGGCAACAGCCTGGCCGGCAAGCTGGCCGCCCGCTACGATTTTGCGCCCTCGTTCAGCCTGCGCGGTTCGGTGCAGAACGGCTTTCGCGCGCCCTCGCCCCAGCAGCAGAATTTCTCGGCCACCTCGACCATTTTCATCAATGGGGTGCCGTTCGACCTGACCACGTTCCGCCCGAACGATCCGATCGCCGTGGCGCTGGGCGCCAAGCCGCTCGACGCCGAAAAATCGGTGAACATGTCGCTGGGCGCAGTAATGCGCTTCGACAAAATGAGCCTGACGGTGGACGCCTACCGCATCAAGATGCGTGACCGCATCGTGCTGTCGGAAAACCTGATCGAGTCGAGCGTGCCGGGCATCGGCGCCTACCTGAAGGCGCAGGGTTTCCCCACCTCCGGTGGCGGGCGCTTCTTCATTAACGGCGTCAACACCACCACCGACGGCGTCGACGTCGTCTTCAACGCGCCGTTCGCGGCCGCTGAAGCGGGCCGTTTCGACCTGACCCTGGCAGCCAACTTCAACCGCACCGAAGTGACCAAGCTGCCGTCGTCGGGCACCCTGACCGGCTTCAATCCGGCGCCGGTGCTGTTCGGCCGCGTCAACACCATCACGTTTGAAAAAGGCACGCCGAAAAACAAGCTCAGCGCCAACCTGGGCTGGAAACTGGGCCAGTTCGGCGCCACCTTGCGCGCCACCCGCTACGGCGAAGTGGTCAGCCCTGGCACCACGCCGGCGCTCGACCTGACGCTGGCAGCGAAAACCCTGGTCGACCTGGAAGGTCGCTACGCGCTCACGCCAAAAACCACCATCGCGCTGGGCGCCGACAACCTGTTCGACGTCTATCCGACGGCCAACCCGCTGGCGCTCAACACCACCGGCGCGGCGCTGTTTTCGAACTATGCGCCGTTCGGCCGCTCGGGCCGCTTCGTGTACGCCCGCCTGAACCAGGCATTTTAATTAGATAAATCGTTATTATCGTTTATATAGTTTTTATGGTTTATCCTATTTAAATCATATAAACGATTTAACTTTATCTGAAATCCGGATGCAAAAAGGCCACCCTCGGGTGGCCTTTTTTTGCCTGAAAGTCGTGCTTATCGGGGCAGCGCGTGCAAGTCTTTCGGCTCTTGCTGGGCCACGCCGCTGCGCTCGAAGCGGAACGCCGACGACATCGCATAGGCCGCCTTGCGCACCCGCATGATCGAACCGATCGGGCGGTGCGCCGCCAGCGCATGCCAGGGATTAAAGCGCATGCCATCGTCGACCAGGGTCGACAGCGCCTCGCTCCAGCCCGCCTGCGGCGCCATGCTCAAGCGCGCCACCGCCACGTAGGGACTGTCCTGCTGCGACCACTCGACGGACGAATCCTCGATCGGCATGGTGGCCAGATCGGTGCACAGTTGCACCCGCAGTTCCCATTGCCCGCCGTGGCTGGCGAAGTGGGCCACGATGGCGTCGCGCAAGCCGTTTTCCGTGTGCGCCAGTTCGACCGGGGCGTCCGTCAGGGCCAGCAACTCGGGCGAGACGGGCACCAGCGAGAACTTGGCCATGTAGGGGCCGTACAGCACCGGCGCCTGCGTGAAATACGTCTCGCCCAGGGGATGGGTGGCCGGATGGCCGCCCAGGCTCTTGAGCAGGCCGCTCTCGCCGCCCACCGCTTCGAGCGCCTTTTCGGCGCCGCGCAGCACCGTCGCCAGGGCCACCTTCAGGCCGGGGACCTTGTCGGTGGTGGGCGCGAGCAATTTCAGGCTGCCGCTGAATTTCTTGGCGGTGGGGGCGGCGAACACGGGACCGTTGACCATGACGAAATCCTGCGTCGTGTCCTGCTCGCTGCCTTCGACGCGCGCACCGGCCACCCCCACCAGTTTGAGCGCCAGGCCGCGCGGCGTCGACACCTTGTCGTCGAGCAGGTCGCCCGGCGTGGTCGACACGCGCGCCACCGCCTCGTAACTGGCCGGCGTGGCGAACAGGCCCTGCGCATAGGGCTGCGGCAAGCCGTCCAGCACCGTCAGGGTGCCGCGCAGGATGCCGTGCGACTTCGCATGCACGCTGCGCAGCGCGTGGCCGCCATCGGCATAGGTGACGGTCGATATGTGCTTGAGCGAGTCGAGCAGGTCGGCGACGGTCTGGGCCTCGTCCTCTTCCGGAACTTCAAATACGCTCTGGTACATCAGCGGCGTTACCGGGGCGGCGGGGCGCATGGTCATGGCACATCCTCTTGAATGGATTAAACGCCAATCCTGCGCCCCGCACGCCCCCCTGTCCGTTTTACAGCGCACATATAAGGTCAGGAAAACGCCCGGCGCCGCCCCATCAAAACTTGCTTCTCCTCAAGGATAGTCGCCAGAACTTGGTCAAACTTACAGCATCGTTTCCACAAGGCAACATCACGAGGCCCCCCATGACGCCACCGAATCCCAAACGCCGCAGCTTCCACGCCGGCGCCCTCGCCCTGCTGCTGGGCGCAGCCGCCCCCGCCGTCCAGGCCACGCCCGCGCACGCGCCGCGGCCGAAAACCTATGTACTCGTGCACGGCGCCTGGTACGGCGGCTGGTGCTGGGAAAAAGTCGCCAGCCAGTTGCGCGCCCAGGGCCACACGGTATCGACCCCCACCTGCCCGGGCCTGGGCGAGCAGGCCCACCTGCTGTCGAAGGATATTTCGCTGACCACCTTTATTACCAGCATCACCAACCACATCCTGTACCAGGGCATCAGCGACGTGATCCTGGTCGGCAGCGGCTTTGCCGGCGTCGTCATCAGCGGCGTGGCCGACCGCATTGCCCACCTGATCAACAGCCTCGTGTATGTCGACGCCATGGTGCTCACCAGCGGCCTGTCCGTGTTCGAAGCGCAACCGGCGGCCATCACCCGCAAGCGCCAGGAGCAGGTCCTGGCGCAAGGCCAGGGCGTGGCCATTCCAGTGCCCTCGGTCAACGACTACGCCAATCTCGACAGCGAAGCGATCGCCTGGGTCAGCCAGCGCCTGACACCGCACCCGGTGGGCACCTACCAGGAGAAACTGGTGTTGACCCATCCGCTGGGCAATGGCCGGCCCCGCATCTACATCGATTGCACGGCGTCGCCGTTCGAGCCGCTGGTCGACATCAAGAAGCAGTTGCGCAGCCAGGCAGGCTGGACCTGGGTCGAACTCGATACCCACCACGATCCCATGATCACCGATCCGCAGGCGCTGTCGGCCTGCCTGGCAACGGTCTGACGGGCCGGCCGCCGGCGAGGCAGCCAAACAGCGAAACAGGTATGATCGCCCCATCACACACAGGAGAACATACATGGGTATCAAGAGCGAATGGATTGAACTGGACGGGGCCGATGGCAAATTCGGCGCCTACCTCGTCACCCCCCACACGGGCAGCGGCCCCGGCATCGTCCTGATCCAGGAGATTTTCGGCGTCAACGAACACATCCGCACGGTGGCCGAACAATACGCCCATGACGGCTTCGTCGTCATCGTGCCCGACCTGTTCTGGCGCAGCGCGCCCCGCGTCGAGCTCGGTTACGACGAAGCGGGCTGGAAGCGTGCTGTCGAGCTGATGAATGCCACCGACCACCAGAAGGCCCAGGCCGACATCGGCGTGGCCATCGAAGCCCTCAAGGCGCACGAGGGCATGACGGGACCGGTCGCGTCGCTCGGTTACTGCTTTGGCGGCTTGCTGTCCTACCACACGGCCGCCAACGGCCTGGTCGATGCGGCCATCTGCTACTACGGCGGCGGCATCCAGAACAATCTCGATCGCGCCGCCGAGATCGAAGTCCCCGTGCTGATGCTGTTCGGTGAAGAAGACAGCCATATCCCGATGGAGGCCGTGCACCAGATCGCCGAAGCGTTCGTCGACAACGAGCTGGTCGACATCGTCAGCTTCACCGACGCCCAGCACGGTTTTAATTGTGCGCACCGCGACTCCTACAACCAGCGCGCCGCCGTCGAAGCGCACGGCGAATCGCTGATTTTCTTGAGCGAAATGCTGCCCGACTAAGCAAGAAGGGGCCGGCGGCGCCGCCGAGTGCGTCCGCCGTCGGCGATAATGGGACCTCGTTCGATTCCCTGCCGGCGCCCCCATGCATCTCACCATTGACGACCTGGGCGGTCAATTCGATCCCGCCACGTTTACGCGGGGAGACAGCTATGCGCGCCAGGGCATGGTGCTCGACGTGCGCGAGCACGGCAGCACCCTCGCCGGCACCGTGCGCGGCAGCGGCGCCCAGGTCTACCGGCAGCACATTATCGTGCGCGAACGGCGCCATGGCGTGTCCATCGATGGCGAATGCAGCTGTCCCATGTTCCACAACTGTAAGCACGTGCTGGCGGTCCTGCTGGTCCACTTGCAGCAGTCGGCCCACACGCCAGCCGGCGCCGCCCGGCGCGCACAGCAATGGCTGGACCAGCTGGCGCAGGCGCTCGCGCCAGCCAGCGCCGCCCCGGCCGGGGCCACCTACCGCCTCGCGTATGCCTTGACGCCCGATGCCCACAGCGGCACGCCGTGCCTGAACCTGTGCAAGGCGCGCCTGCGCAAGGACGGCAGCGTGGCCAGCGCCACCGTGATCAGCGATCTGTACGACTTGCTGGCGGCGCCGCCCAATTACGTCAAGCCGGCCGACGAAGAGGCGATCCGGCTGGTGGCCGCCTTGCGCGCCGGCCGCATGTTTTCCGACGACATTCCCGTCACGGGCCGGCTGGGTGCGCGCCTGCTGCAACAGTTGTGCGCCGACGGCCTGCTGATCTGGGCCGCCACCCGTGCCGACCTGAATCGGGGCGCGGCGCTGCTGATCGGGCCGGGCGCGCCCCGCCAGGGGCTGCTGGACTGGCAGGCCGACGGCGATGCCGCCGCCGCGCTCGCCCTCCAATGGCGCTTCGACGACGGCGCGCCCGTCGGCCACGTGTTGGCCACCACGCCCATGCTCTACCTGGACGGGCAACTGCTGGGCGAACTGCAGCTGCCTTCGGCGCTGGCGGCGCTGGCGCCGGCCACCTTGCTGCGGCTGGTCGAACAGGCGCCGCCCTTGCCGCCCGGGCAAGGGGCGGCGATGGCCACGCGCCTGCTCGAGCAGGGCTTCGACCGTATCGTGCCGCTGCCGCAAGCGCTCAAGGTGCGCCGGCGCAAGGGCATCGCGCCCGTCCCCCATTTGCTGTTGAGCAGCGTCGCCACGCCGTCCCGCACCGGCTTACAGTGGCACGATTATGCGCAGCTGTCGTTTCACTACGACGGCATCGAAGCCCCCGCCGATGGCAGCACCATCACGCGCAGGGCCGGCACCACGGTCGAGATCATCGCCCGCGCGCCCGGCGCCGAGGCGGCGCTGGTAGCGCGGCTGGCCGCGCTGGGTTTTACGGGCGCCGGGCCAGCAGGCCCGCTGGCGAGCCTGGGCACTGCCATCGCGCTGCCCGACGGCGCGGCCTGGCTGGCCTTTGCCCGCCACCAGCTGCCGCAGTTGCGGGCGGACGGCTGGCACATCGTCGTCGGCGGCGACTACCGCTACGAGGTGCTCGAGGTCGACGACTGGTACGCCGAGCTGGACGAAGATGACGACCAGGACGGTGGCGTCGACAACGCCTGGTTCTCGCTGGAACTGGGCATCGTGGTCGAGGGCGAGCGCCACGCCCTGTTGCCGCTGCTGTTGCAAATGATGCGCCATGCGCCGGCCGATTTCGATGCCGCCGCCCTGGCCGCGCGCGATGACGACGACGCCCTGGTCGTCGCGCTGCCCGACGCGCGCCGGGTCGCCCTGCCGTGGCAGCGCATCAAGCCCATCCTGGCCACCCTGATCGAGCTGCACCTGGGCGAACGCAGCGGCAAGGGCGTACGCCTGCCCCTGATCGACGCGGCGCGCCTGGCCGAACTGGAGGCGGCGGCGCAGTTGCGCTGGGTGGGCGGCGAACGCCTGCGCGCGCTGGCGCGCAAGATGCACGCCTTCGACGGCATCTTGCCGGTCGCCGTGCCGGCCGGCTTGCAGGCGCAACTGCGGCCCTACCAGCACGCGGGCCTGTCGTGGATGCAGTTTTTGCGCGAGTACGGCTTCGGCGGCATCCTCGCCGACGACATGGGATTGGGAAAGACCGTGCAAACCCTGGCCCATATCCTGGCCGAAAAAGAAGCGGGCCGACTGGACCGGCCCGCACTGGTGGTCGCCCCCACCAGCCTGATGGGCAACTGGCAAAGCGAAGCGGCCCGCTTCACCCCCGGTTTGCGGGTGCTGCTGCTGCACGGCAAGGAGCGGGCGGCGCTGTTCGCGCAGATCGCCGAGGCCGACCTGGTGCTCACCACCTACCCCCTGCTGGGACGCGACGAAGCGCTGCTGCGCCAGCACCGTTTTCACCTGTTGATCCTCGACGAAGCGCAAACCATCAAGAACAGCCGCGCCAAGGCGTCGCAGGCGGCGCGCCTGCTTGAGGCGCGCCACCGCCTGTGCCTGACGGGCACGCCCGTGCAAAACCACCTGGGCGAGCTGTGGTCGCAGTTTCATTTCCTGATGCCGGGCCTGCTGGGCGACGAACGAAGCTTCAATGCGCAGTTGCGCAAACCGATCGAGCTGCACGGCGACAGCCACGCCCAGCAAGCGCTGGCGCGCCGCATCAAGCCCTTCATGCTGCGCCGCACCAAGGACAAGGTGGCCACCGAACTGCCGCCGAAGACGGAGATCATGTTGCCCGTCGAATTTGGCGCGGCCCAGCGCGACCTGTACGAAACGGTGCGGGTGGCGATGGACCGCAAGGTGCGCGACGAAATCGACCGGCGCGGCCTGGCGCGCAGCCAGATCGTCATCCTCGACGCCCTGCTCAAGCTGCGCCAGGTCTGCTGCGATCCCCGCCTGCTGAAAAACCAGGCAAGCACGGCCGGCTCGGCCAAGCTCGACACCTTGATGGACCTGCTCGACACCTTGCTCAGCGAAGGGCGCAAGGTGCTGGTGTTTTCCCAATTTACCAGCATGCTGGCGCTGATCGGGGCGCAGTTGCGCGAGCGCGCCGTCGACTTCGCCCTGCTCACGGGCGACACGCAAGACCGCGCCGCGCCCGTGGCGGCCTTCCAGGGCGGCCAGGTGGCGGTGTTCCTGATCAGTCTGAAAGCGGGCGGGGTGGGGCTGAACCTGACGGCGGCCGACACCGTCATCCATTACGACCCGTGGTGGAACCCGGCCAGCGAGAACCAGGCCACCGACCGCGCCTGGCGGATCGGGCAGACGCAACCGGTGTTCGTCTACAAATTGATTGCGCGGGGCACGCTGGAAGAAAAAATCCAGGAGATGCAGCGGCGCAAGGCCGACCTGGCCAACGCGGTGCTCGACCCCGCCAGCGGCCTGGCCGGGCGGATCGACGCGGCCGATTTACAGGCGATTTTTTCGCTCAGCGCCGCCTAGGCGTTGCACGCGGCACGCGACACGCCGCATCGGGCACGGGAACGCTCAACTGCACTCGTAACGACCCGGCTTGTGCCAGGTCATCATCATGGCCGACAGGGCCACCCCGCTCAGGGCCGACCAGCCCACCAGCGTGGGCGAGACCACCGTCAGCGACATCAATAAAATCACGCAATCGATGGCCAGTTGCGAGCGGCCCGGATTGATGCCGAAGCGTTTCGACAGCCACATGGTGACGATGCCGGTGCCGCCCAGGCCGGCGCCATGGCGGGCGAACGCCAGCACGCCCATGCCGCACAAGGTGCCGCCGATCAGGGCGGCGAAGGCGGGATGGACATAGTTGAGGATGAAGGCGTGGGGAATCAGTTGCAGCAAGGCCATGATCATCACGCTGCCCAGCACCGACTTGACGGCAAAGCGCCAGCCCATGAACAGGTAGGCGAACAGGAAGAAGGGCAGGTTGATGGCCATGAACAGGGTGCCCACGGGCAGCGCCACCACGTAGGACATCAGCAGGGCGATGCCGGCGACGCCGCCCGTGACCAGGCCGGCCGCCTTGAGCATGGCGATGCCGATGGCGGCGAACAGCACGCCGGCGGTCAGGCCGTAGGCGTCTTCGAGCACGGTGTGGGGCATGCCGGCGGACACGCGCACGCTGGCCGGCGCCGTCGAGGCGGGCGTCACGCGCCCGTTCCGCTGGAAGGGACGCATGGAACACAGAGCCCGGGCGACGAGACCGCGCGGCAAGCGAATGGCGAGGGCGCCACGACCGATGCTGAAAGCATAAATGTAAATCCGAGCAAAATGAAAACGCGAACGCAAGCGCGGCGCGATGGCGGGCTTGCTCTGTGACCGGTATTCGAAGCGCTGTCTCGGCCCGTCTTTCCTGGTGGAAGTGGGGGAGCGCTTGCTGGGTGGCTGGCGTTCGGCGTGGAACGGCATGTCCGTGGCAAGTCGCGCCAGGCTCAAAAGCCCGCAGCGCGCTGCAGTCGACATTGTAGCGCAAGGACGCTGGCAATTCGAGGGGGTGTGGCGGCGGCCGGGGGCGATCGTTGTTATTTCGATCCCGGCCGCCGCGCGCTGGTGACGCTTGGCTTATTTGGCTTGTTTGGCTTGCTTAGCTGCCCAGGCGCAGTTGCAGGCCCGTTTCCGTGTAGCTTGGCGTGACACTGAAACCGTCGACGGTGATGGTGTCGAATTTGCCCTTCAGGCTGGCCGCGCTGATGACCACCAGGGTGTCGCCCACGGCCGGCTTGACGCCGTCCTGGAAGCTGATGCGCAAGCTGCCGCCGCCGATGGTGACGGCGCCGGCCACGCTCAGGCGTCCCTGCTGGGCCGCGCCCAGGCGCAAGGTCAGCGCCGCGCCGCTGAGCTGGGTGTACTTGCCGCCCACCACCAGCACGCCCGCTGCATTGCTGATCACGCTGGCGCCACCGGCCACGTACAGGTCGCCCTTGCCGAACGCCGTCGTCGACAGCGCTTCGAGCGTGCCGGCATCGATCTGGGTGCCGCCCGTCCAGCTGTTCTTGCCCTCGAGTTTCAGGCTGCCGCTGCCCTGCTTGACCAGTTTGCCGCTGCCGTCGATGTTATTGCGCCAGCGGTCGGCCGCGTGCACGCCGCCCTTGCTGGCGTCCATCGACAGCACGACGTTGCCGGTGAAGCGGCCATAGCCGTCGCCGGCCGCGAACAGATTCAGACGGCCCCAGCCCTCGGCATCGTCGAGCACGGGGTAGCCGGCGGCGATGGCCGTGGTTTTGAGCACCACGCGGCGCTGGGCATCGTCCAGGTAAGGCAGGCGGCTCTCGAGCAGCACTTCGGCGCCCTTCGGCACCGTCGCCGGCGAGGCGGCCACCGTGGCGCTCTGCGGCAAGCCATAGGTCAGGCGGCGCAGGTAATTGGCGCGCGCGCTGGCGTAGTCGGCAAAGCGGTCGGTGGGGGCGCTGCCGGAGACGGCGTAGGCGGGAAAGGTGGCGACGGTCGTGTTGGTCAGCTTGATCAGGGTGGTGTGGGCCTGGGCCAGCGCGGCGGCGCGGGTGCTGGCGCCGGCGGCGATCAGGTTGGCGGCAGCCACCGCCTGCGCCTGCACGCGCCCGCTGATGACGTCGAGCGGCGAATGCATGCCGGCCAGGATGCGGCTCTCGCCCAGTTCCAGGCCCCGTCCCAGCAGTTCCTGGTAGCGCTCGGGCAGCACGTAGGCCATGGCGACGGCGTTGCGGGTCGCTTCGGCCGCATGGCCGCTGGTAAAGCCGCCGTCGGTGGCCGGGGTGGCGCTCACGGCCGGAATAAGCTGCGGCACGATCTGCACCGCGCTGCTCCAGCGAAATGGCCGCGCATATTTATAGAAGCGCTTGGCCGGTTCGGTGGAGCCGTTGTTGCCCATCGCATTGACCAGGTCGATCACTTTGCCGAACTCGGCGTTGGTGTCGCCGCCGACGCCGTTGTTGTTGCCGCCGTCGTCATACTTGACGGTGAGGGCGTCGGCCGGCATGCCGTTGATGGTGGTGCTCTGGCGCGCCGCGCTGCGCCAGGCGGCCGTCAACGGCCCCATGCCCTCGGTGACGCTGTAGCCCTTGCCGCGGCGGTCGTCCAGGTAAGCCTGCAGGGCCTGCTCGGCGCTGCGGCTGGCGGTGGCCTTGACGACGTAATCGATGTTGGCGTTGTGCACGGCGGCGTTGACGATGGTGCCGCCATTGCTGCCATCGTTGGGCACGCCCGTCCAGCTCGACGCGACGACAGCAGGAAAACCATCGACGGCGGGCGCGCTGTTGCCCGCATCGACGATTTCCGTCAACGGTTTCCAGATCGCCAGCATGCCTCCCAGCACGCGCACGCCGGCATTGGTGGCCAGCGTGGCGTAGCGGGCATCGCCGCGCTGGTTGCTGGCCACGTTGTCGACAAAGGCCGGTGCGGCCGGCAGCGGCGCGCTGTCGGCGACGCCCTGGTCGGCCGGCGGGGCCGGCAGGACGAGGGCGGCGTCGGCCGGGTTGCCGCTGTTGGAGCCGCCGCAGGCGCTCAAGGCGAGCAGGGCACTGATGGCGATGGCGAGCGGCAGGCGACGCAGGGAACTGGCGTGGTGCATGGAAAATCCTTCGATGGACGGTAACGCATGGTGGGAAAAATCGAAGGCAATGGTACGAAGCAGGTGTGACGGCTTGATGACGGCAGCGCACCTGCCCTGTATGCTGCGAACGCGATTCCAGACAACCACCACGAAAGCACACCATGAAACAACTGTTATCTTCCTGCGTCCTCGGCCTGACCCTCACGCTGGCGCTGACCGGCTGCGAGCGCGCCGCGGCACCCGCGGCAACGCCAGCGGCCACTACGGCCCCGGCCGCTGCGGTGGCATTTCAAAAGATCGATACGCTGGCCGGCACCGGCAAGGAAGCGGTGGCGGGCGCCACCGCCGTGGTGCACTACACGGGATGGTTGTACGTGCCAGAGGCGCCCGCCCGGCACGGCGCCCAGTTCGACTCATCGAGCGGGCGCGCACCGTTCAGCTTTTCGCTGGGCGCCGGCCAGGTCATCAAGGGATGGGATGAGGGCGTGCAAGGGATGAAAGTGGGCGGCAAGCGCACCCTGATCATCCCTGCCAGCATGGGCTACGGCGACAGCGGCGCGGGGCCGATTCCGCCGAACGCCAGCCTGATTTTTGACGTCGAGCTGCTCGAGCTGCGCTAACGGCACCGGCGCGCCGGCGCCTTCAATCCTTGCTGCCCGTCTTCCAGCGCAGGCCGAAGCCATACTTGGTGTCGAGCAGCTGGTGCACGCTGGTGCTGCCCTGCTGGGAAAAATAATCGACCAGCTTCGTCACCTGCAGGGTACCGCCGTGGTTTTCGATCATGGCGATGGCGCACAGGGGCTGATTGCCGCCCTGGTCCAGGCGCACTTCCACGGGCGCCTGGTCGGCGATCTCGATGGTGACGACGCCATCGGTGGCGCTCCAGTCGGGCGCGCCTTCGTAAATAAACGCGAACACGAGGGCGCGCTTGATCTGGTCGAAGTGATCGCCATTGATGAACAGGTTTTCGCCGGTACTGACGCTGCCGGTGCGGTCATCGCCCTCGAGTGCAATGTAGGGGCGCTGATCGTAACTGCCCCACTGTTTACCGAGCGCCTGCACCAGGCCGGGCGTGCCATCGGCCAGCTCGAACAGGCACGCCAGGTCCAGGTCGATGCCCTTGTCCGGCTTGTTCATGAGCTTTTCGAAGAAGCCCGTTTTTTGCGCCACCCCGCTGGGCCGCTGGTTCCAGTTCAGGTTGACCTTGATGCGGCCGTAGCTCTTGCTGCCCCGCTTGTCGAGCGAGACCCGGTCGCCGCGCTTGTCGAGCGTGACTTTCGACAGCGAGATTTTCTTCGCTTCCACGGGCGCGGCGGCGGCAGGCGCGGCCGATGCCGATGCCGATGAAGCCGCTTCGCTGCCGCCGAAGTGGCTCAACAGCGCCGACAGGCCACCATTAAACCCCTGGCCGACGGCGCCGAAGCGCCACTGGCCGTCGCGCCGGTACAGCTCGGCGATGATGATCGCCTTTTCGTCGTTGAAGTCGGCGCCGCTGTACGGGAAGCTGACGGTGCTGTTGACCGTGAGTGCGCCGGCGCCGATGCTGCGCATGCTGGCGGCGCCGTCGATCGCCGCCGTAAACACCAGCTTGGCAATGCTGGCGGGCAGGGCGTCGAGATTGACGGCAAAGCGCGCCTGGTTGCCCTGGACGGCCAGGGTGACGGCATTGGCGGGACTGGCCAGCTGATTAAAAAACACCATGTAGCGGTCGTCGGACAAAGTGTCGCTGGCGTCGAGACCGAAGCAGGACACGTCAATGGACGCGCCGGGCGCGGCGATGTCGACGACGACGGTCAAGGGAGAGGTGCAGCCGAGATCGCTCAGTTTGCCTTTTTGGCCGCGCGAAAAAATATTCATGGTCAATGGATCCGTTTTAGAAAAAAGAAAGTGCATCGTAGGGACGACGATAGCAGAATTGGCACGCCCCACGCGGGTGCATTTCATGCGCGCGACATAAGGCCTGCTTAAGCTGGGAGGGTGGTTTCGTACTATCATAGATATCGATCCTGCAATCCGGCTTCGCCCCAGGCGAACCCGGCGCGACCATCAACCCCATACGGAGACAACACCATGGCAATCAGCTTGCAAAAAGGCGGCAACGTCAACCTCAGCAAAGAAGCACCGAACCTGACCACCATCGTGATCGGCCTGGGCTGGGATCCCCGCTCGTCCGATGGCGCCGCCTTCGACCTCGACGGCAGCGCCTTCCTGCTCAAGACCGATGGCAAGGCCCGCAGCGACAGCGATTTTATTTTCTATAACAACCTCAAATCGGTCGACGGTTCCGTGGTCCACGCGGGCGACAACCTGACCGGCGGCGGCGATGGCGATGACGAAAAAATCACCATCAACCTGAAAAGCGTGCCTGCCGACATCGACAAGATCGCCATCGGCGTGACCATCCACGATGCGGACGCCCGCCGGCAAAACTTCGGCATGGTCGCCAAGGCGTACATCCGTTGCCTGAACGGCGACGGCAATGCGGAAATCGCCCGCTTCGACCTGTCCGAAGACAGCTCGAGCGAAACGGCGATGATTTTTGGCGAAGTCTATCGCAACGGCGCCGACTGGAAATTCCGCGCCATCGGCCAGGGTTTCAAGGGCGGCCTGGGCCCGCTGGCACGCTCGTTCGGCATCAACGCTTAAGCTACTACGGCATCGTCCGGGCCTGCACTGCGCCCGGACAGTTTCACGTTTGCACCGACCATCGTCGCCTGACTGGGAGAACACCGTGGAAACTCTGTCCAAGGGGCAGCGCCTGCTGCTCGACAAGCAAGCCAGCACCGCCACCTTGCGCGCCGAGGCCGGTGCCGACGGCATCGCACTCGACTACGCCTGTTTCGGCCTCGACGCCAACGGCAAGCTCGTCAGCGAAGCCTACATGACGTTTTTTAATCAGCCACGCAGCCCCTGCGGCGGCGTCACGGCCACCACCCCCCACACGTTTTCGTTTGCGCTAGCGCGCTTGCCGGCACAGGTCGACCGCCTCGTGATCACCGCCAGCATCGACGGCGCCGGCACCCTGCGCCAATTACGCGGCGGCCACCTGGACCTGTTCGACGCGAGCGGCCAGCTGGCCCGCTTTGCCTTCACGGGTACCGACTTTGCCGACGAGAAGGCGCTCATGCTGGGCGAGCTGTACCGGAAAGATGGCGACTGGCGTTTCAAGGCCGTGGGCCAGGGTTTTAATGGTGGGCTCGACGCCCTGGTCCGCCATTTCGGCGGCGAGGTGGCGGCACCGTCGTCGGCGCCACCGCCGCCATCTACCATCAATTTTGAAAAACGGGTGGCGCAGCAGGCGCCCCAGCTGGTCAGCCTGGTCAAGTCGGCCGGCGTGTCGCTGGCCAAGGTGGGACTCGACAGGCACCGCGCCAAAGTGTGCCTGGTGCTCGATATTTCCGGCTCGATGGGCAGCTTGTACAAGAGCGGCCAGGTGCAACGATTTGCCGAGCGGGTGCTCGCGCTGGGCGGCACCTTCGACGACGACGGCGAAATCGATGTCTTCCTGTTCGGCCGCCACGTGCACCAAGGTGAGCCGATGGGCTTGTCGAACTGGTCCAGTTACATCAAGCGCATCATCGAGCGCCATCCGCTCGAAGGCGACACCCGCTATGGCGCGGCGATCGAAGCGGTGCGCCGCCACTATTTTCCCGACGCGGGCGGCGGCGCCCGCAGCGCGCCCCACCACGCCGACGTGCCCGTGTACGTGATGTTCGTCACCGATGGCACCACCTCGGACCAGGCCATGACGGAGCGCCAGTTGCGCTGGGCCAGCCACGAGCCCATCTTTTGGCAGTTCATGGGCATTGGCAAGGGCAAAAAATCGAAGAACAAGAAGCTGGCCCAGTTCGCCGATTCCGACTTTCCCTTCCTGGAAAAGCTCGACGATCTCGACGGCCGGCTGATCGACAACGCCAACTATTTTTCGGTGGCTTCGCCGGACGAACATGGCGATGCAGACCTGTACGACCTGCTGATGGGCGAGTATCCGGCGTGGCTGAAGCTGGCAAGGGGGCAGGGCATGCTGGGGTAAGTGGGCGCGCGGCGCCCTGATATTGCAACCATTTATGGGGGATGCGATGGAACATCGTCGAGGGCGTTCGCGGTGGGTGCTGGTGTTTTCCAGCCTGGCGACAATGGCCTTGCTGGGCGGCGCGCCACGGGCGCTGGGCGGGCAGGCCAACCAGGCCAAAGAGTCCAACGAGGCGCAGGCGCCCTGGCCCGCCTTGCAACAGGCGTATTTCGCCGGCCGCCGGCTGGAGCCGGCGCCGTTTATTCACCTGACGGCGCCCGCGCGCGCGGCCAGCGGCGAGCAGGTGCCGTTCGCGTTCAGCATCGACCATCCGATGACGGCCGATCGCTTCATCAAGTCCGTCACCGTGCTGGTCGACGCCAATCCCGTGCCCTTGACGGCGGTGTTCCACTTCACGCCCGACAGCGGCAAGGCGGCAATTTCAACGCGCATCCGCTTTGAATCCGATTCGCCCATTCACGTCGTCGCCGAGGCGAGCGATGGCAAGTTGTATGTCAATAGCATCGCCGTGAAGGCCTCCGGCGGTTGCGGCGGCACCACCACGGGCGACGATCCGGCCGCGCTGGCGGCGGCGGGCACCATGAAACTGGCGCTGGACGGGCCCTTCCAACGGGGCGCCCTCCACCATGCCAGGCTGTTGATCCGCCATCCCATGTACACGGGCTTGCAGCGCAATTTGCACACCAATGGATTCCGGCCCGCATTTTTCATCAACAAGATCGAAGTCAGCTACGGCGGCAAACCCGTGCTGACGGCCGACACCTCGATCGGCATCAGCGAAAACCCCGCGCTCGCCTTCAGCTTTATCGCCGCGCAGGCAGGCGCCCTGCAAGTTGTCATCCACGACAATGAGGGCGCCACCTTCCGCCAGTCCATCGATGTGGGAAGCTAGATGGGGCGCCCCGTGCAATGGGTCTGGCTGCTGGCGCTCGCCCTTGCCGCCCAGGTGGCGGCGGCGCCCCTGCGCGTTCAACAGGTCGCGCCAGGCGTGTATGTGCATGTCGGCCAGCACAAGGATGTCGAGGATGGCTACGATGGCGACATCGCCAACATCGGCTTTATCGTTGGCCGCGACGCCGTCGCCGTGATCGACACGGGCGGCTCGTACAAGGTCGGCATGGCCTTAAAACAGGCGCTGCGCGCGATCACGGCGTTGCCGATCCGCTACGTCATCAATACCCATGGCCATCCCGACCATGTGTTTGGCAACGCCGCTTTTATTGATGGCGCTGACACGCCGGGGCAGGCGCCACCGCGCCTGATCGGCCACGCCATGCTGCCGCAGGCACTGGCGGTGCGCGGTGACGCCTATGTGCGCAATCTGAACAAGCAATTGGGCAGCCAGGCTGCGCACAGCACGCTGGTGTCTCCCACCGCGCCCACCGATACCGTGCACGACCGCCTGCGTCTCGATCTGGGCGATCGCCCCCTGGAACTGCGCGCCTGGCCGCGCGCCCACACCAACCAGGACCTCACCGTGTTCGACGTGGGCACGGGCACGCTGTGGACGGGCGATCTGCTGTTTGTCGAGCGCACGCCGGCCGTCGATGGCGATGGCGATGTGACAGGCTGGCTGGCCGCCATCGAGACACTACAAACCGTGCCCACGACGACCGCCATTCCCGGCCACGGCCCCGTGCTCCGCAACAAAAGCGGCGCACTCGAGCGCCAGCGCGATTACCTGGCCACCTTGTTGCGCGACGTACGGGCGAGCATTCGGCAGGGCCGCAGCCTGGACGAGACGATGACGACGGCGGCCGCGTCCCAGCGCAAAAAATGGCAACTGTTCGAGGTCGTCAACGGGCGCAACGTCAACGTGGTCTATCCCGTCCTGGAATGGGAGTGAGGCCATGAAAAGGCGCCATTTTCTGGGACTGGCGCTGGGCGGACCGGCCTGGTCTGCCATGGCGGCGGCGGCGGCGGCGGGCCAGGGCAGCGCCTGCCAGGCCAGCCTGGGGCGGGTGGTGGTGGTGGGCGCCGGCTTTGGCGGCGCCACCGCGGCCAAGTATGTGCGCCTGCTGAGCGGCGGGCGCATCGAGGTCATCCTGGTTGATCAACAGGCCCAATTGATTTCCTGCCCGGTCAGCAACCGCGTGTTGGGCGGCCAGCTAACGCTGGAACAACTGACCTTTGGCTACGATCATTTGCGCCACGAGCACGGCGTCCAGTTCCTGCGCGGCAGCGTCACGGCGATCGACGGCGAGACCTCGCGCATCGTGGTGGCGGGCAAAAAGCTGTCGTATGACCGGCTCATCGTCGCGCCCGGCATCGACTTCCTGTTCGACGCCTTTCCCGCGCTGGCCGCCAGCGGGCAGCAGATTCCCCATGCGTGGAAGGCGGGCCCGCAAACGCGCAATTTGCGCCAGCAGTTGCTGGCCATGCCCGACGGCGGCGTGTTCACGATCGTGGTGCCCGCGCAGCCCTACCGCTGCCCGCCGGCGCCCTACGAGCGCGCCTGCCAGGTGGCGTTCTACCTCAAAACGCACAAGCCCCGCGCCAAACTGATCGTGCTCGACGCCAACCCCGTCATCACCTCGAAGCGCGCCCTGTTCGAGCGCGCCTGGCGCGAGCTGTACCCGGGCCTGATCGAGTACGTCCCCAGCAGCGAGGTGCAGCAGCTCGAGGTGGCCAGCAAGACGGTCAGAACGGCGTTCGACACCGTCAAGTCCGACGTGCTGAACTTCATCCCCCCGCAGTGCGCGGGGCGCATTGCGCAGGTGTGCGGTCTGGCCAATGTGGGGCAGCGCTGGTGCGAGGTCGACTTGGTGACGTATGGCTCGGCGGTGCTGCCGCGGGTGCACGTGATTGGCGACGCCATCGACGCCGGCTTGCCCAAATCGGCGCACATGGCCAATGCCCAGGCCAAAGTCTGCGCCCGCGCCGTGGTGGCGCTGATGCAGGGAGAAGCGCCCGATCCGCTACCGGCTTTCAGCAACACCTGCTTCAGCTTCATCGACGACCGCCAGGCGATGCACATTTCGACGCGCTATCGCTATGATCTGGTAACAAGAAGCATGGTGGTGGCCGGGGAGGCCATGTTGTCGGAGCGGCCGTCGGCGCAAGAGGGTGTCGATGCGGGGGTGTGGGCGCAGCAGATCTGGGCGGATGTGCTCAGTTAGTGGAGAAATAAAAAAGGGAATCCGTTCCGGACTACGCCGTCCACGGATTCCCTTCTTTATTTACTTCACTTGCCGACGGCTGCGACGCAAGTCTGCAGCGTTGCGTCATGGGTCAATCTGGCCTCGACCCCGATCCGCTTACTCCACCGTCACCGACTTGGCCAAATTACGCGGCTTGTCCACATCCGTCCCCCGCGCCAGCGCCGTGTGATACGCCAGCAATTGCAGCGCCGCCACGTGCAGGATCGGTGAGAGCAGGCCGTAGTTTTCCGGCAGGCGGATCACGTGGACGCCATCGCCCGAGGTGATGCGCGAGTCGACGTCGGCGAAGACGTAGAGCTGGCCGCCGCGGGCGCGTACTTCCTGCATGTTCGATTTCAATTTTTCCAGCAGGGCGTCGTTGGGGGCGATGGTGACGACGGGCATTTCTTCCGTCACCAGCGCCAGCGGGCCGTGCTTGAGTTCGCCGGCGGGGTAGGCCTCGGCGTGGATGTAGGAAATCTCCTTGAGCTTCAAGGCGCCTTCCAGCGCGATCGGGTAGTGCATGCCGCGGCCCAGGAAGAGGGCGTTTTCCTTGCGGGCGAAATCTTCCGCCCAGGCGATGACCTGCGGCTCGAGCGCCAGCACGGCCGACAAGGCCACCGGCAAGTGCCGCATCTGCTTCAAATACAGCGCTTCGTCCGCTTCAGGGAGGCGGCCGTTGACCTTGGCCAGCGTCAAGGTCAGCAGGAACAGGGCGGCCAGCTGCGTGGTGAACGCCTTGGTCGAGGCGACCCCCACTTCCACGCCCGCGCGCGTGATGTAAGCGAGCGCGCACTCGCGCACCATGGCGCTGGTGGAGACGTTGCAGATGGTCAGCGTGTGGCGCATGCCCAGGCTGCGCGCATGCTTGAGCGCGGCCAGGGTGTCGGCCGTTTCGCCCGATTGGGTGATCGTCACGACCAGGGTGTTCGGGTGCGGCACGCTGTCGCGATACCGGTATTCGCTGGCGATTTCCACCGCGACGGGCACCTTGGCCACCGATTCGATCCAGTACTTGGCCGTCAGGCCCGCATAGTAACTGGTGCCGCAGGCGAGGATCAGCACGCGGTCGATGTCGGCAAATACCAGCGCGGCGTTGTCGCCGAACAGGTCCGGGGTGATGCCGGCCACGCCCTCGAGGGTGTCGCCGATCACGCGCGGCTGCTCGAAGATTTCCTTTTGCATGTAGTGGCGGTACGGGCCCAGCTCGGCAGCGCCCGTGTGGGCGTGCACGGTCTTGACTTCGCGCTCGGCCGGGCGGCCGTCGACGTCGACGATCCAGTAACGGCTCAGTTGCAGGTCGACGACGTCGCCTTCTTCCAGGTAAACGATCTGGTCGGTGGTGCCGGCCAGCGCCATGGCGTCGGAGGCGACGAAATTTTCGCCCTGGCCCACGCCCAGGATCAGGGGCGAACCCTGGCGCGCAGCGACCACCCGGTGCGGCTCTTCGCGGCAAAACACGGCGATCGCATAGGCGCCCTGCAGGCGCTTGACGGCCTGCTGGACGGTGTCGAACAGGTCGCCGTTGTACATCTGGTCGACCAGGTGGGCAATGACTTCGGTGTCGGTCTGGCTCTGGAACACATAGCCCTGGGCCGTCAGCTCGGCACGCAGTTCGTCGTGGTTTTCAATGATGCCGTTGTGGACCAGGGCGATGCGGGCCGATTCCTCGGTGGGGGAAAAGTGCGGGTGCGCATTGTGCGACGCCGGCGCGCCATGGGTGGCCCAGCGCGTGTGGGCGATGCCCGTGAAACCTTCCATGCCGATCTCGGCCATCTGGGTTTCCAGCTCGGCCACGCGGGCCGTGCTGCGCGAACGCTGCAGGCGGCCATCGACGTGCAAGGCGACGCCGCAGGAATCGTAGCCGCGGTATTCAAGCCGTTTCAAACCCTCGAGCAGGATGGGGGTGATGTTGCGTTGCGCTACTGCGCCGACGATACCGCACATGGTTGCCTCAATGAAATAAGATGAATGAAGAGTATCCTAGATGAAACTGAATGAAATATGCTAACAAGTTAAGCCAATTTATGAAATATCCTTTCATGCAGATCACTGCGTGAAATATAATTTCATCTTAGACGCTTAATTGTTTGATTTAATGAGATACCGCAATGACCGACCATGATTTCGACGAGCTCGATCGTCTCATTTTGAACACATTGCAGCACGATGCTTCGCTCAACAATGCGGAACTGGCGGAACGGGTCAAGGTATCGGCGCCCACCTGCTTGCGCCGCGTCAAGCAGTTGACGGCCTCGGGGGTGATTGCGCGCCAGGTGGTGCTGGTCGATCCGGCCAGGGTGGGAGCCCAGTTGTGCGCCATCGTCGAGATTGCGCTCGATGTGAATGCGGCGGAAAAGATGGCGCAGTTCGAAGCGCTGGTGGCCGCCGAGGCGGCCGTGCTGCAATGCTACCGGGTGGCGCCGGGGCCCGATTTCGTGCTGATCGTGCAAGTGGCCGACATGCCGGCCTACCACGCGCTGGCGCATCGGCTGTTTGCCACCCACGCCAATGTGCGCAACGTCAAAACTTATTTTTCCACGTTCCGCAGCAAGTTCGAAACGCGCATCGCCGTGTAAATCACGGACGCCTCACTTCTTGATTTTCACGGGCCGCTGCCAGTGGTCGACGGTCACTTGCCGCGCGCGCGAAATGGTCAGCTTGCCAGCCGGCGCGTTTTTCGTCAGCGTGGTGCCGGCCCCCAGCGTGGCGCCCGCGCCCACCGTGACCGGCGCCACCAGTTGGGTGTCGCTGCCAATAAAACAGTCATCTTCGATCACCGTGCGGAATTTGTTGACGCCATCGTAGTTGCAGGTGATGGTGCCGGCGCCGATGTTCACCCGCGCGCCCACGGTGGCGTCGCCCACGTAGGCCAGGTGATTGGCCTTGCTGTGGGCGGCGATGGTGCTGTTCTTGACTTCGACGAAGTTGCCGATGTGGACGTCCTGGCCCAGTTCGGCGCCGGGGCGCAGGCGGGCATACGGGCCGATCTGCGATTGCGGGCCCACCTGGGCGCCGTCGATATGGCAAAACGGCTTGATCTGCACGCCCGCACCCACGTTCGAATTGACCAGCACGCTATGGGCGCCCACCGTCACGCCATCGGCCAGCACCACCGTTCCCTCGAACACGCAACCGACATCGATCGTCACGTCGCGCCCGCACGTCAGGGTGCCGCGGATGTCGATGCGGGCCGGGTCCATCAGCGTCACGCCCTGTTCCAGCAGGGCATGGGCCAGCTTGCCCTGGTGGCGGCGCTCGAGCTCGGCCAGTTGCACCTTACTGTTCACGCCCGCCACTTCCCACTCGGCCGCGGGCTGGGCCGACACCACCGTCATGTGTTCCGCCACCGCCTTGGCGACGATGTCGGTGAGGTAATACTCGCCCTGCGCATTGTTGTTCGACAGCGAACTCAACCATTCTTTCAGGCGGCGGGTGGGGGCGACCATGATGCCGCTGTTGATCTCGCGAATCTTGCGCTCTTCGTCGGTGGCGTCCTTCTCTTCGACGATGCGGACGATCTCGCCGTGTTCGCGCACCATGCGGCCCAGGCCGAAAGGATTGCTTTGCTCGACCGTCAGGATGCCCAGCTTGTCGCTGCCGGCCGCCAGCACCAGCCGGCGCAACGAGTCGGCCGTGGTCAACGGCACGTCGCCGTACAGGATCAGGGTGGGCACCGAATCATCCAGCTGGGGCAGGGCTTGCATGACCGCATGGCCCGTGCCAAGTTGCGGTTCTTGCAAGGCCGTGTCGATGGCCGCATGCTCGCCATTGTTTTGTGCTTCGATCATCTTCGGCACCGCTGCGCCGCCATGCCCGTAAATCACGCATAATTTGCTCGGTGAAAGTTCACGCGCAGTATCAATGACGTGTTGCAACAGCGGCTTGCCCGCCAGCGGGTGCAGGACTTTCGGCAACGCCGATTGCATGCGCTTGCCCATACCGGCGGCGAGAATGACAACGTTCATGAGCAGCACTTTGAAAGAGTTATATAGATGAAAAATTTTAACACGACCACCAGCGCCGCAAGCCGGCTTCGCCTGCTGTTCCTGATCGCACTGATGGCCATGCTGGCCGCCTGCAGCAGCATCCGGTTTACCTATAACCACGGCGACACCGTGCTGTATTGGTGGCTCAACAACTACCTGGACTTCGACAGCGACCAGTCCGGCTTCGTCAAGCGCGACATCGACAACCTGTTCCAGTGGCACCGCAAGACCCAATTGAAAGATTATGTGCAACTGTTGCAGACAGGCCAGCGCCAGCTGGCCGGCAACCTGACAGCCGCCGATCTGCACGCCAATTACGACCAGGTCCGTGCGCGCACCGAGTTGCTTGCCTTCAAAGCCCTGCCGGAACTGGCTGACCTGGCGCGCACCGTCAAGCCGGAGCAGATCACCCAGATGGAAAAGAAGTTCGCCAAGAACAACGACGACTTCCGCAAAAAATTCATGAAAGGCGACCTCGAGGAGCAGCAAAAGGCCCGCTTCAAGAAATCGATGGAGCAGTTCGACCTGTGGTTTGGCCGCTTCAGCAGCGAGCAGGAAGCCCAGCTGCGCAAGGCCTCCGACGCGCGCGCCTTGAACAACGAGATCTGGCTCGATGAGCGGGTGCGCCGCCAGAAACGCATCGTCGCCGTGCTGCGCAAGGTGCAGCAGGAAAAACTGGCCAAGGACGCCACCATCACCCAGCTGCACGGCCTGGTGCGCGAATTGTTCGACCGCATGGATGCGCCCGAGCGCAAGGCGTTTTTCGACGCCTACGAAGAGCAGACCATCCAGATGATCCTCACCGCCGTCAAGATCGCCACGCCGGTACAGAAGGCCAATGCGCAAAAACGCATGGCCGGCTGGATCGACGATTTCAATGTGCTGGCGACCCAGCCGCAGACTTGAACGGCGCTTGACGCCACAGGGCAGTGATATAGTGACGGCCATGCAAAAAAAGCCCGCCAAAGTCCCCGTCCACCGCCCCCCGCCGCCGAAGCACGTTCGCATCATCGGCGGCGCCTGGAAACGCAGCCAGTTGCCCGTGCTCGACGCACTGGGCCTGCGCCCCACCCCCGACCGCGTCCGCGAGACCGTCTACAACTGGATCAGCCATCTGTGGGACCACCAGTGGCAAACGGCCCGCGTGCTCGACCTGTTCGCCGGCAGCGGTGCGCTGGGCCTGGAGGCGGCCAGCCGTGGCGCCGCGGCGGTGACGCTGATCGATTCGCACCCGCAAGTGGTGCGCCAGCTCGGTGAGATCAAGGACAAGCTGCACGCCGACAACGTCACCGTCCAGCGCGCCGATGCGCTGGCCGCCGCCGCCACCCTGGCCGCCCGTGGCGCCCGCTACGACCTGGTGTTTCTCGATCCCCCCTACCAGCAGGACCTGTTGTCGAAAAGCTTGCCCTTGTGCCTGGACTTGCTGGACGAAGACGGCCTCGTGTATGTCGAATCGGGCACCCCCTTGCCGTTTCCCCAGCCGGAAACGGTCGATGCGCCGCCCACGCCGGCCTGGCTGGCGCCGTGGAGGGCCGTGCGCGAAGACAAGGCGGGCATCGTGTTTTATTATCTGCTGCAACGGCGCACCGTCGACTGATGGTCCGCCCGCGCGGGGCGCCATGGCCCTGTTATGGGGCAGAAGCCCGATTTTCGGGCATAATGCGCGTTCTATATGAGTGCATCTCCAGGGAGCCGCAATGGTTGTAGCCGTATATCCGGGAACCTTCGATCCCTTAACCCGAGGCCATGAAGACCTGGTGCGCCGGGCCTCCGGACTGTTCGACACCCTGGTTGTCGGCGTTGCCGACAGCAAGAACAAGCGTCCCTTCTTTTCGCTGGAAGAACGGCTGGAAATTGCCAATGAAGTGCTCGGCCATTATCCGAACGTCAAGGTGGAAAGCTTTTCCGGGCTGCTCAAGGATTTCGTGCGCAAGCACGACGCCCGCGTCATCGTGCGCGGCCTGCGCGCCGTCTCCGACTTCGAATACGAATTCCAGATGGCCGGCATGAACCGCTACCTGCTGCCCGACGTCGAAACGCTGTTCCTGACGCCGTCGGACCAGTACCAGTTCATCTCCGGCACCATCGTGCGCGAGATCGCCATCCTGGGCGGCGATGTGTCCAAGTTCGTCTTCCCCTCGGTCGACCGCTGGCTGCAAAAGAAAATCGTGGCGATGGCCGAAGCGGCCGAGCTGGCAGCGCAAACCGGCACCCCTTAAGAGCTGCGACCATGGCCTTGATGATTACCGACGATTGCATCAACTGCGACGTGTGCGAGCCCGAATGCCCGAATGAGGCCATTTATATGGGCGCGGAGATCTACGAGATCGACGCCAGCAAGTGCACCGAATGCGTCGGCCATTTCGACGAGCCCCAGTGCCAGCAAGTGTGCCCCGTCAGCTGCATTCCCTTCGATCCGGCCTGGCGCGAATCGCCCGAACAGCTGCTGTTCAAATACACGCAACTGACGGCCGCCAAGACCGCCTGAACGGTCCCGGCAGGAATACACCGGCCGCGCTTGCCGCGGCCGCGCACGCTCGTGCTATATTCAGGCGCACTTCCTCAATTCCAACAATAATGGAGACACCATGGTCGCGACACGATTTGTTCTGAAACACTGGTTTGCCGGCGCCTTGATGGCATGCGCCGTGGCGCAAGGCAGCTTCGCCGCCGAAGTGGCCGGCGTCAAACTCGACGACACCGCCAAGGTGGCCGGCAAGGACCTGGTCCTCAATGGCGCCGGTATCCGCACCAAGGTCATTTTCAAGGTGTATGCGGCCGGCTTGTACCTGGCAGAAAAAAAGAATAACGTCGCCGACATCCTCAAGCAGGAAGGTCCCCGCCGCATGACCATCGTGATGATGCGCGACGTCAGCTCGGCCGACTTCGGCGATGCCTTCATGAAGGGCATCAACGACAATATCGACGCCACCGAAAAGGCCAAATATGCGGGCCAGATCGCCAAGTTCGGCGAATTGTTCGGCGCCATCCCCGGCGTCAAGAAGGGTGATGTACTGCACCTGGACCTGATCCCCGGCGCCGGCACCGTGGCCGAACTGAACGGCAAAAAAGTGGGCGAGACCATTGCCGATCCCGGCTTTTATAATGCCGTGCTGCGCATCTGGCTGGGTGACAAACCCGTCGACAGCGGCTTGAAGCCGGCACTGCTGGGCGCAGCCCGCTAAGGTTTCGCGCGCACACAAAAAAAGCGGCGCCCCGGTTTTCCCGGGCGCCGCTTTTTTACGAAGTCGTCGAACGACCTGGAAATCAGCGCGCTACGGCGCGGGCGGCGCGCTGCTCGCGCGTCAGGCGGGGACGCACCATCAGGACGGCGGCCTTGGCCATGCCGCTGAGCAGCGGCTTGAAAAACACGCCGATGCCGGCAAGGGCGGAGACGGCCAGCATCACACTGACGATGGGCATCACGGGGACGCCGGCTACAGATTGAAACATACTTGAGGTGAACGACACGGGATTTCCAATGAATTTAGCTTACTATGAGCAAACTATAGTGCAACGCAACATATAAATCTAATTCCAATTACCAATACCGATTATACGAATGCTGAATGGATGATGTATATTGACATCAACATGTTGGCTGCATGAACCTACCCCACCAGACCCCGCCATGAGCTTTCTCACCCTCGACCTGAACCTGCTGCGCGTCTTTGACGCCGTCATGACGGAACAGAACCTGACACGCGCCGCCGGCCACCTGGCCATGACCCAGCCGGCGGTGTCGAACGCCATCAAGCGCTTGCGCGAAAGTCTCGGCGACGATTTATTGATCCGCACGGCGTATGGCGTCAAGCCGACTCCGCGCGCCGAACAGTTGTGGCCGGCCGTGCGGCAAGCGCTGGCGGGGCTGGAAGCGGCGGTCGCGCCCGGTACCTTCGATGTGTCGAAAGCGAACACGACGTTTCGGATGGCGATGGCCGACGCCACCGCCGCCTTCTGGCTGCCCTCGCTGATGCGCGCCATCGAAAGCGAGGCGCCCGGCGTCACCGTGCGCATGGTGCCCCTGACCACGCGCGAACCGCGGCCCATGTTGCTGCGCGGCGACATCGACCTGGCCGTCGGCTTTTTTCCCGGGGTGGCGGCACAATTGTCGTCCGACACCAGCTCGCCCATCCGCCACGAACGCCTGTACTCGGGCCGCTACGTGTGTGTGATGCGCAAGCACCATCCGCTGGCCAGGCAGGAACTGACGCTGGACCGCTACGTGGCCGCCAACCATTTATTGGTCAGCTTTTCCGGCCGCGCCCACGGTTTGACGGACGAGGCGCTGGCCCAGCTGGGCCGCGAACGGCGCATCCTGTTAACAGTGAACCAGTTTTTCACGGCCGGCCGCGTCGTCGCCAATTCCGACCTGATCACCGTCCTGCCCAAGCACCTGATCGCCTCGACGGGCACGGCCGACGCACTGGTCTGGCGTGAACTGCCGTTCACCCTGCCGGCAGTGCATATCGACATGCTGTGGCACGAGCGCGACGCCCGCAGCCCCGCGCACACCTGGCTGCGCAAGCATTTCGAGACGATGGATTTGATGATGTCGCCGGCCCACAAGAGCCACAGCACGGTCGAATAGACGCTAGCGTATCGGCAATTTGGTGGTGTTTTTGACTTCTTCCATCACCGCATAGGTGTGCGTCTCGCGCACGCCTTTCTGCAGCAAGGTTTTGCCCAGAAACTCGCGGTAGGCCGCCATGTCCTTCACGCGCGCCTTGACCAGGTAGTCGAAACCGCCCGCCACCATGTGGCACTCGAGCACCTCGGGAATGAGTTGCACGCTGTTTTTAAAGGCGTCGAACACTTCCGGGGTGGTGCGGTCCAACACCACTTCGATGAACACCAGCAAGGACACGTCCAGCAATTGGGGATTGAGCTGGGCCGTGTAACCCATGATGTAACCGGACTCGTGCAACTTGCGCACCCGCTCGAGGCAGGCGGCCGGCGACAGGTTGACCCGCGCGGCCAGTTCGACGTTGCTGATGCGCCCGTCATTTTGCAGTTCGGCCAGGATTTTCTTGCTGATCTTGTCAAGCATGACTTCGTCCCCCAGAATAAATTTTATTTGGTCAAATTGTCTCACCAAAAACTATCTATTGCTAGTATTCCCTAATACCACAATTAATCCAGAAGAAATCCCACTACAATCGAATCAATCTTTTGGGCGCCCAACTCCGCGCATTTGCCATCAGCAGATGGTCCGATGGGGGCCGTGCGGGCGCCGCGTCGCCTGCTGCCGCCGGCCATCGACAGCCTATTTCCTCCCTTGCACATAAAGAGTCCTCCATGAATATTGCCGCATCCTCCGACCTGTCGCAGTTGCCGTTTGCCGCCCTGCTCGCTGAAATCAAGCCGCCCCAGTCGATGCTGCGGGCCGCCATCACCGCCGCTTACCGCCGCGACGAGGCGAGCGCCGTGCAATGGCTGCTGGCCCAGGGCGCGCGCGCCAATGCCGACGCCGCGTCACTGGCGCGCCGCCTGGTCGAGCAAGTGCGGGCCAAGCGCACGCGGGCATCCGGTGTGGACGCGCTCATGCATGAATTTTCCCTGTCGTCGGAAGAAGGGGTCGCCCTGATGTGCCTGGCCGAAGCCTTACTGCGCATTCCCGACAGCGCCACCGCCGACCGCTTGATTGCCGACAAAATCAGCAAGGGCGACTGGCGCAAGCACCTAGGCGAGTCGCCGTCCCTGTTCGTCAATGCCGCCACCTGGGGCCTGTTGATCACCGGTAAGCTGGTGGGCACCAGCAGCGAGCAGGGCCTGGGTTCGGCCTTAACCAAGCTGATCGGCAAGGGCGGCGAACCGCTGATCCGCAAGGGCGTCGACCTGGCCATGCGCATGCTGGGCAACCAGTTCGTCACCGGCCAGACGATCGACGAAGCGCTGAAAAACAGCCGCCCCAACGAGGCGCGCGGCTACCGCTATTCCTACGACATGCTGGGCGAAGCGGCGCTGACGGAAGCGGACGCGCAAGCCTATTACCAGTCCTACGAAACGGCCATCCACGCCATCGGCCGCGCCTCGAACGGCCGCGGCATCAACGACGGCCCCGGCATTTCCATCAAGCTCTCGGCCCTGCACCCCCGCTACAGCCGCGCCCAGCACGCGCGCGTGATGAACGAATTGTTGCCCCGTGTGCGAGCGCTGGTGCTGCTGGCCAAGCAATACAATATCGGCATCAATATCGACGCGGAAGAAGCGGAACGGCTGGAAATATCGCTCGACATGATGGAAGCGATGGCCTTCGATCCCGCGCTGGCCGGCTTCGACGGCATCGGCTTCGTGGTGCAAGCCTATCAAAAACGCTGCCCCTTCGTGATCGATTTCCTGGTCGACCTGGCCCAGCGCAGCGGCCGCAAATTCATGGTGCGCCTGGTCAAGGGGGCCTATTGGGATGCTGAAATCAAGCGCGCCCAGGTCGATGGCATGCTCGGTTTCCCCGTCTACACGCGCAAAGTCTATACCGACGTCAGCTATCTGACCTGCGCCCGCAAACTGTTGTCGGCCGCCGATTGCCTGTACCCGCAATTTGCCACCCACAATGCCCATTCGCTGGCCGTCATCTATAGCTGGGCGAAGGCGGACGGCATCAGCAATTACGAATTCCAGTGCCTGCACGGCATGGGGGAAACCCTGTACGACCAGGTGGTGGGCGTCGAACACCTCGACAAGGCCTGCCGCATTTATGCGCCGGTGGGCTCGCATGAAACCCTGCTGGCCTACCTGGTGCGGCGCCTGCTGGAAAACGGCGCCAATTCCTCGTTCGTCAACCAGATCGTCGATCCGCAAGTGTCGATCGCCACGCTGATCGCCGATCCGCTCGAGACCGCCGCCGCCCTGCAAGGCAGAGCGCACCCGGGCATCGCCCTGCCGCGCCAGCTGTTCGGCGCCGAACGGCGCAATTCGGCCGGCCTCGATCTGACGGACGAAAACGTGCTCACGTCGCTGGCGAGCGCCTTGAGTACACCGCGCAGCTATGCGGCGGCGCCCTTGATCGGTGCCGGCGCGGCGCCCACCGGTGCGCCGCCGCGCGCCGTGTGCAATCCCGCTTTCCACGCCGACGTGGTCGGCACCGTGGAGGACGCCAGCGCCGAGCAGGTCGAGGCCGCCCTGGCCGCCGCCGCCGCCGCCGCCGCCGCCTGGCAGGCGCACAGCCCGGCGACGCGCGCGGCGATGCTGGCGCGGGTGGCCGACCTGTTCGAAAGCCATTGCCCGGAACTGATGGCGCTGGCCGTGCGCGAGGCGGGAAAATCGCTGCCCAATGCCATCGCCGAGGTGCGCGAAGCGGTCGATTTCCTCCGTTATTACGCCCAGCAGGCGGCCACCAGCGCGCCGGCGACGGCGCTGGGGCCGGTGGTGTGCATCAGCCCATGGAATTTCCCGCTGGCGATTTTTACGGGCCAGGTGGCGGCCGCGCTGGTGGCCGGCAACGTGGTGCTGGCCAAGCCGGCCGAGCAGACCCCCCTGATCGCCCACCGGGCCGTGCAATTGTTCCATGAAGGCGGCGTGCCGCTGGCGGCGCTGCAACTGCTACCCGGCCGCGGCGACGTGGTGGGCGCCGCCCTGACGGCCGACGCGCGCATCAAGGGGGTGATTTTTACCGGTTCCACGGAAGTGGCGCAACTGATCAACCGCACCCTGGCGGCGCGCGCGATCGCCGAACACGGAGAAATCGCCCTGATTGCCGAGACGGGCGGCCAGAATGCCCTGATCGTCGATTCCTCGGCCCTGCCGGAACAGGTGGTGCAGGACGCCCTCAGTTCCGCGTTCGACAGCGCCGGCCAGCGCTGTTCGGCGCTGCGCGTGCTGTTCTTGCAGGAAGAAATCGCCGACAAGACCTTGCGCATGCTCAAGGGCGCCATGCAGGAATTGCGCGTGGGCGTGCCGGACCGGCTGGCCATCGATATCGGCCCCGTCATCGACGCCGAAGCGCGCGACAATTTATTGGCCCACATCGCGCGCCTGACAGCGACGGCAAAATCGCATTATTCGCTCGAGCTGCCCGCCAGCCTGACGCAGAACGGCACCTTCGTGGCGCCCACCGTGCTGGAAATCGGCTCGCTGGCCGAATTGACGAAGGAAGTGTTCGGTCCCGTGCTGCACGTGATCCGCTACCGCCGCGCCGACCTGGCGCAACTGGTCGAGGCCATCAATACCAGCGGTTTCGGCCTGACCCTGGGGGTCCATTCCCGGATCGATGAAACCATCGACTTTATTACCCAGCGGGCCCACGTGGGCAATATCTACGTCAATCGCAACATCGTCGGCGCCGTGGTGGGGGTGCAGCCGTTTGGCGGCGAAGGCAAATCGGGCACCGGTCCCAAGGCGGGCGGTCCGCTCTACCTGAAGCGCCTGCAAGTGGCGGCGCCCGAACCGGAACTGGACGTCCCCCGTGCGCCTTCGGCGTCGCTGGGCCTGATGACGGTGCTGGGCGACTGGGCGCGGAGCAATCAGCATGGGGGCCTGGACGCGTTGATTGCGCAATATCAAAGCGCAAGCCTGCAGGGCGTCACGCTCACCTTGCCCGGTCCGACGGGCGAACGCAATACGCTCGCCTTTGCCCAGCGCGGTTTGGTGCTGTGTGCGGCCAGCGATGTGGCGGTGCTGCTCAACCAGCTCGCTGCTGTGTTTGCCACGGGCAACCGCGCGCTGGTGCTCGATGCGCGCTTGCTGGCCGGCTTGCCGGCGGCCGTGCTCGCGCACATCGATGTCGTCGACCGGCTGGCCAGGGCGCCCGCACCGTGCCAGATCGCGCTGGTGGACGAAGGGACCAGCGCCGCCGTCACGGTTGAAGCGGCAGCCGCCGAAGGCGCCCTGATCAGCCTGATCGCCACCAGCGCCAGCGCCGCCATTCCCCTGTGGCGCCTGGTGGCCGAGCGGGCTCTGTGCGTCAACACCACGGCCGCGGGCGGCAATGCCAGCCTGATGACGCTGGGACTATAGTGAAAGCGCGCCCGTTCAGTCGTCGTTGACGGGCGCCGCCAATTGTTCGCACAAGCGTTTGATACTATAAAACGCATATTGGGCGGCCACCGCTTGCACGAAGTGCAAGAAATCGGTGGCCGCTTTTTCATTGGCGTTGTCGGAAATGGTGCGCATGACGGCAAACGGCACGTTCAATTCAAAACACACCTGGGCCACCGCCGCCCCTTCCATTTCCACCGCCAGCAGACCCGGATGGGCGTGGGCCAGGCCGGCGATGCGCTCGGCGCTGTGGATAAACTGGTCGCCGCTGGCCACCAGCCCCCGGTGCACTTTTACGTCGTGCAAACCAAACAGCTTTTTTTCCCCATCGTCGATGGCGCTGGGCAGCTGCAGGGCCACGAAATACGCAACGGCCTGTGCCAGCCGCGTTGACAGGTCCGTGTCGGCCGCAAAGTAGACCATTCCCGTCAACGGCACTTCACAGGGCGGGAACAGGGGACTGGCATCCATGTCGTGCTGGACCAGGTAATCGGCCACGACGATGTCGCCTACCCGTACCCCCGGTCCGCCCGAGCCGGCAACGCCGGTGAACACCAGGTGGCTTACGCCGAACTTTTCCACAAGCAAAGTTGCCGTCATGGCAGCGGCGACCTTGCCAATGCGCGAGAGCACGCACACAGCATCGATGCCCCACAGGGTGCCGGTGGTGTAGTCGCGCCTGCCGTGGATGTGCGTGGCGGCCCCTTGCATGGCTTCTACCAGCCCTTGTTGCTCTTCCTGTAGAGCGCTGATGATGCCGAGACGGTACATCGAAGAGGCAGCCATGTTCTGTAGACGGGGTTGAATTTAAAAAAAAACGGCACATCACCGACTTGTCCACCGGCCTGCGTTGTTTACTGTTTTATACAAAGATAGGTATACAAAGGTAGTAGTAATAGTAGGCATCCAGGGGTTCTGTGGATAACTCACTATTTATCAACAGGCTCAATGGTTTACGGCGATGACAAGCGGTCTCGTAAACATTGTATCGAACGGGGAAGGTTGTTGGACAATTTTCCCGCTACGCGACTTTTACGGGGTTTTGCACAAATGACCCTGTGGATATCCAATAGCTTATCCACAAGCGGTTTGCCAGTGTGGCCAGGCAGCTGGCCTCGTTCTTTTGTTGGCGTCCCATTTTTTTTTGGAAATTCAACAAAATTCAAAATCGGCAACACCGTTTTCCGGGGCGGTTTTTCGGGGTCGGGGTGGCCTTTTTTTTTTATCTGTTTACTTAACAAGATAGGTATACAAGTTTAGTAGTAGTTGTTAACAGGCCCTGTTTTCTGTGGATAAGCCCTTATTTTTGAATAAAATCAAGCGCTTGCGCGCTGTACAAGGCTGTTAACGATTCTGTATGATGGCAGAACCAATTCTGGACAAAAAAAAGCCTGTGCATAAAATGGGGTTTATCCACAATCGGTGCCTGTGGATATCCAGACACTTATCCACAGGAGGCCTCATGAACGCCAAAAAACTGCTTGAATCGTTGCGCTGCCCCATCATCCAGGGGCCCATGGCGGGTGGTTTCTGTACGCCGGCCCTGATCGCGGCCGTGTCCCATGCGGGCGGCGTGGGCAGCCTGGCCGGCTCCTTGTTGTCGCCCCAGGCCCTGCGGGAGCAGGCGGCGCAGGTGCAAGCGCTCACATCCGGGCCGTGGCTGCTCAATTTGTTTGTCCAGCACACGCCTGCCCCCACCGAGGCGGAGATTGCCGCCGCCAGCGCGCTGCTCGAGCCCGTCTGGAAGCCGCTGGGCTGGAGTGCTCTGCCGCGACCGGCCCAGTGGTGCCAGGATTTCGCGGCCCAGTTCGACACGCTGCTGGCAGTGCGCCCGCCGCTGGCCAGTTTTACCTTCGATATTTTGACGGCGGACCAGGTCGAGCGCCTGCATGGGGCCGGCATCGGCGTGATCGGCACCGTCACCAGCGTGGCCGAGGCGCTGGCCTGGCAAGCCGTGGGCGCCGATGCCGTGATTGCCTCCGGCATCGAAGCGGGCGGCCACCGGGGCACCTTTCTCGGCCGCCAGGAGGACGCCACCCTGGCTGCCCGCTCACTGTGGCCGCAGGTGGCGCAAGCCGTGTCGATTCCCGTGATTGCCGCCGGCGCCATCATGGACGGCGCCGACATCCGCGCCGCGCTCGACCTGGGGGCCAGTGCCGTGCAGATGGGAACGGCGTTCCTGGTGACGGACGAAGCGGCGTTGCATCCGGCCTACAAGCAGCGCCTGCTGGCCGGCAACGCCCACACCCGGCTCACGCGCGCGTTTTCCGGCCGCTATGCGAGAGGGATCGAAAATGGCTTCATGCGTCAAATGGCTGGTGTGGAAGAGCAGGTTCCAGCGTATCCTGTTCAAAATGCGTTGACGGCCAGCATCCGCGCCGCCGCCGCCGCCGCCAACGACAGCGAATCGATGTCGCTGTGGGCCGGCACGGGCGTGAACCGGGCACGCGCCATGCCGGCGGCCCGCCTGATGGCGACCTTGGCGGCCGAGCTGGCGCAGCAGCAAGCAAGCAGAGATTAAAAAAACATTCGAGGAGACGTGCTTGGAATCGGCAGGACAATACGACTACATCATCGTGGGTGCAGGCACGGCCGGCTGCTTGCTGGCCAACCGCCTGACCCGCAACAAACATCACAATGTGCTGCTCATCGAGGCGGGCGGCAAGGACGACTACCTGTGGATCCACATTCCCGTCGGCTACCTGCACTGCATCGGCAACCCGCGCACGGACTGGCTGTATAAAACCGAGCCGGACGTGGGCCTGGGCGGGCGCTCGCTGATGTATCCGCGCGGTAAGGTGCTGGGCGGCTCCTCGTCCATCAACGGCATGATCTACATGCGCGGCCAGCGGGGCGATTACGATCACTGGGCCGCTCTGACGGACGATCCCTCGTGGCGCTGGGACCAGGTGCTGCCCCTGTTCATGCAAACGGAGAACCACCACGGCGGCGCCAGCGCCCTGCACGGCGCCGGTGGCGAGTGGCGGGTGGAAAAGCAGCGCCTGTCCTGGCAGATCCTCGACGCCTTCCGCGACGCCGCCGACCAGGTCGGCATTCCCAAGATCGACGATTTCAACGGCGGCGACAACCAGGGCAGTGCCTATTTTGAAGTCAACCAGAAGCGCGGCATCCGCTGGAACACCGCCAAGGCCTTCCTGCGCCCCGCCGCCGGGCGGCCGAACCTGACCATCATGACGGGCTGCCACGTTGAGCGCCTGCTCATCGAGAAGGACGCCAGCGGCGCCGCCATCTGCCGTGGCGTCGAATTTACGGGGGGCGGGCGGCGCTTTCGCGCCGACGCCGAGCGCGAAACGCTGCTGGCGGCAGGCGCCATCGGCTCGCCCGCCATCTTGCAACTGTCCGGTGTGGGGCCGGCGCCGGCCCTGCACGCGCTGGGCATCGTGCCGCTGGTCGACCGCGCCGGCGTGGGCGAGAACTTGCAGGATCACTTGCAGCTGCGCATGGTCTATAAAGTGAGCAAGGCAAAAACCCTCAACACCACCTCGGCAAGCTGGTTCGGCAAGATGAAAATCGGCCTCGAATATACCTTGCGCCAGAGCGGGCCCATGTCGATGGCGCCGTCGCAACTGGGCGCCTTCGCCCGGTCCGATCCGGCGCAGGCCTCGGCCAATTTGCAATACCACGTGCAACCATTGTCTCTGGAGAAATTCGGCGACCCCCTGCACCCGTTTCCCGCGTTCACCGCCAGCGTCTGCAATCTGCGCCCCACCTCGCGCGGCCATGTGCGCCTGGCCAGCGCCGACAGCCACGCGGCGCCGAAAATCGTGCCCAATTACCTGAGCACGGCCGAAGACCGCAAGGTGGCCGCCGCCGCGCTGGCGCTGACGCGGCGCATCGTCGCCGCGCCCGCGCTGGCGCAATACGGCCCCGTCGAGTACAAGCCGGGCCTGGCCTACAGCACCGAAGAACAGCTGGCCGAAGCGGCCGGCCTGATCGGCACGACCATCTTCCACCCCGTCGGCACCTGCAAGATGGGCCTGGTGGCCGATCCGCTGGCCGTCGTCGGCAGCGATCTGAAAGTGATCGGGGTGGCCGGTTTGCGGGTGATCGATGCGTCCGTGATGCCGACTATTACCTCGGGCAACACCAACTCGCCCACCCTGATGATTGCCGAAAAAGCGGCCCAGCTGATCATGGGGGAGGCGCAGCGGTCCGTGCTTGGTGCGACCGCTTAGCGCGCCGGCAAGGCCCCAAAACAGGGCGCGTGCGGGGGGCGGATCACCGTATTTATACCGTATTGTGAGCGTGTGATGATCTGTGTATTATCGTGAGCAAATAAGATAGCAGTAACATAAAAATATTTCGGAGATACAATGGACGTCATCTTGGAAACCCGCAACTTGACCAAAGAGTTCAAGGGTTTTACGGCGGTGAGTGACGTGAATTTGAGCGTCGAGCGCGGCCATATCCACGCCTTGATCGGCCCGAACGGGGCCGGCAAGACCACCTGTTTCAATTTGCTCACCAAGTTCCTGGTGCCCACCTCGGGCCAGATCTTGTTCAATGGCAAAGACATCACGGCGGAAGCGCCCGCCCAGATTGCCCGCAAGGGCATCATCCGGTCGTTCCAGATTTCGGCGGTGTTTCCCCACCTGTCCGTGCTGCAGAACGTGCGCATCGGCTTGCAGCGCCAGCTCGGTACCTCGTACCACTTCTGGAAGAGCGAGCGCTCATTGTCGAGTCTGAACGACCGCGCCATGCAATTGCTGGCCGAAGTCGACCTGACCGAATTTGCCGACACCATCACCGTCGACATGCCCTACGGCCGTAAGCGGGCGCTGGAAATTGCCACCACCCTGGCGATGCAGCCGGAACTGATGCTGCTGGACGAACCGACCCAGGGCATGGGCCACGAAGACGTCCACCGCGTGACCGAGTTGATCAAAAAAGTGTCAAGCGGACGCACCATCCTGATGGTTGAACATAATATGAGCGTGGTCTCCGGTATTTGTGACAAGATTTCCGTCCTGCAGCGCGGCGCCATGCTGGCCGAGGGCAGTTACGCCGAGGTATCGAAAAATCCGCAAGTGATGGAAGCGTACATGGGCACGGTCGATGTCGCGCTGGAAGGAGCCCACTGATGGCGGCCGCACTCGAGATCAGCAATCTGCACGCCTGGTACGGCGAATCGCACATCTTGCATGACGTGAACCTGTCGGTGAACCAGGGCGAAGTGGTGACCTTACTCGGTCGCAACGGCGCCGGGCGCACCACCACCATGCGCGCCATCATGGGCCTGACGGGCAAGCGCACAGGCTCCATCAAGATCAACGGCACCGAATCGATCGGCATGCCGACCCACCGCATCGCCCACCTGGGCGTGGGTTACTGCCCGGAAGAACGGGGCATTTTTTCCTCCCTGTCGACGGAAGAAAACCTGATGCTGCCGCCGGCCCTGGCTGGCACGGACAAGGGCATGTCGGTGCAAGAGATTTACCAGATGTTCCCGAATCTGTACGAGCGCCGCAACAGCCAGGGCACGCGCCTGTCGGGCGGCGAGCAGCAAATGCTGGCGGTGGCGCGCATCTTGCGCACGGGCGCCCGTTTGCTGTTGTTGGACGAAATTTCCGAAGGCCTGGCGCCCGTGATCGTGCAGGGCCTGGCCCGCATGATACTCACGCTCAAGTCGAAGGGCTACACCATCGTCATGGTGGAACAGAATTTCCGCTTCGCTGCACCGCTGGCGGACCGGTTTTACGTGATGGAGCACGGTCAGATCGTCGAGACCTTCGCTTCGTCTGAATTGAACGCCAAGATGCCGGTGCTGACCGAGCTGCTGGGCGTTTAAATGGTGTTGGCTTAATCTAAATAATATCCTCACGGAGACAAAATGAAACGTAACGTTATTGCCACCGCAGCCGGTGCCCTGTGCGCCATGAGCATGTCCATGTCGGCCCAGGCGCAAATCTCGGGCGACACCATCAAAATCGGCATGATCACCGACCTGTCGGGCACCTATTCGGATGTCGACGGCAACGGCGGCGCCGAAGCGGTCAAAATGGCGATCGCCGACATGGGCGGCATGATCAACGGCAAAAAAATTGAATTCGTCGTCGCTGACCACCAGAACAAGGCCGATATCGCCGCCAGCAAGGCGCGCGAATGGTTTGACCGCGAGGGCGTCGACATGCTCATCGGCGGCACCAATTCGGGCACCAGCCTGGCCATGGCGAAAATCGCCGCGGAAAAGAAAAAAGTGTTCATTTCGATCGGCGCCGGTTCGGCCCGCCTGACGAATGAAGAATGCACCCCGTTCACCGTGCACTACGCCTACGACACCATCGCCCTGGCGCGCGGCACCGGCTCGACCATCGTCAAGCAGGGCGGCAAATCGTGGTACTTCCTGACGGCTGACTACGCGTTCGGCCAGTCGCTCGAGAAAGACACGGCCGAAGTGGTCAAAGCCAACGGCGGCACCGTGCTGGGCAGCGCCAAGCATCCGCTGGCGGCGTCGGACTTCTCGTCCTTCCTGCTGCAGGCGCAAGGGTCGAAAGCGCAAATCCTGGGCCTGGCCAATGCGGGCGGCGACACCATCAATGCCATCAAGGCGGCCAACGAGTTCGGCATCACCAAGACCATGAAGCTGGCCGGCTTGCTGATGTTCATCAACGATGTGCACTCGCTGGGCTTGAAAATGACCCAGGGCATGTACCTGACGGACGGTTGGTACTGGGACCAGAATGACCAGAGCCGCGCCTGGTCGAAGCGCTATTTCGCCAAGATGAAGAAAGAGCCGTCGATGCTGCAAGCGGCCGATTACTCGGCCGCGTCGAACTACCTGGCCGCCGTCAAGGCCATCGGTAGCGACGATCCGGAAAAAATCATGGCGCACATGAAAAAGACTCCCATCAACGACATGTTCGCCAAGGGCGGCGTGATCCGTCCGGACGGCCGCATGGTCCACGACATGTTCCTGATGCAAGTCAAAACCCCGGCCGAGTCGAAGTACCCGTGGGATTACTATAAAGTCGTCGCCACCATCCCTGGCGCCCAGGCTTACGCCACCAAGGCCGAAAGCAAGTGCGCACTCTGGAAATAATCAAGGTGTGATGGCAGGGCCCGGCGCGATGCCGGGCTGCATTTCAAGAAGCGGGTCGCGTACCCGCTTCTTTCGTGATTGCCCTGTATTTTTGTTTCTGTTGTAAAACGCGCTTGCGCCGTGCCGCGTTTCGCGGTGCGGCGTGTTCTTTAGTCCACGCCGGTCCCCCCGGTGTTTTTGTACTGTGATGCCATGGAAATCTTCGGCGTTCCGCTTCCTGCCTTGATGAGCCAGCTTTTGCTGGGACTCGTCAACGGCTCCTTCTATGCCATGTTGTCGCTGGGTCTGGCCGTGATTTTCGGCTTGCTCAACGTAATTAACTTTTCGCACGGTGCGCTCTACATGGTGGGCGCGTTTCTCGCGTTCATCGGCGTCACCACGCTGGGCCTCAATTACTGGGTGATGTTGCTCGTCGCCCCCCTGATCGTCGCCGTCTTCGGCATCCTGGTCGAAAAATCGATGCTGCGCTGGCTGTATAAACTCGACCATTTGTATGGCTTGTTGCTCACCTTCGGCATCACCTTGCTGCTCGAAGGGGTGTTCCGTTCCTTCTTCGGCGTCTCCGGCCAGTCCATCGACGTGCCGGAACTGCTGCAGGGCGCCACCAACCTGGGCTTCATGGTCATGCCGAACTACCGCGCCTGGGTCGTCGTCGCCTCGCTCAGCGTGTGCCTGGCCACCTGGTTCGTCATCGAAAAAACCAAGCTGGGCTCCTACCTGCGCGCCGGCACGGAGAACCCGAAACTGGTCGAAGCGTTCGGCATCAACGTGCCCCTGATGGTCACGCTCACCTACGGCTTCGGCGTCGCCCTGGCCGGCTTCGCCGGCGTGCTGGCGGCCCCCATCATCAACGTCACCCCGCTGATGGGCTCGCACCTGATCATCGTCGTGTTCGCCGTGGTGGTCATCGGCGGCATGGGTTCCATCATGGGTTCGATCCTGACGGGCCTGGGCCTGGGCATCATCGAAGGATTTACCCGCGTGTTCTACCCGGAAGGGTCCGAAGTGGTGGTGTTTGTCGTCATGGTCATCGTCCTGTTGATCCGTCCTGCCGGGCTGTTCGGCAAAGAGAAATAAGGAGTCACCATGTATCGTAAAATCGGCTTCGCCATCGCCCTCGCGGTGGCCCTGATCGCCCCCTTCGTCGGCTACCCCGTGTTCCTGATGAAGCTGCTGTGCTTCGGCCTGTTCGCCTGCGCGTTCAATTTGCTGATCGGCTACACCGGTCTGCTCTCGTTCGGCCACGCCGCCTTCTTCGGCGCCGCCGGCTATTTCACCGGCTATGCGCTGACCACCTTGGGCCTGCCCACCGAACTGGGCATCCTGGTCGGCGTGGTGGTGGCGGCCCTGATCGGCCTGGTGATGGGCTGGCTGGCGATCCGTCGCCAGGGCATTTATTTCACCATGATCACTTTGGCGCTGGCGCAGATGGTGTACTTCGGCATGCTGCGGGCCCCCTTCACCCACGGTGAAGATGGCTTGCAGGGCATTCCCCGCGGCAAGCTGCTGGGCATGGTCGACCTGGCCAACGACACCACCATGTACTACGTGGTGCTGGCCATTGCCATTGCCGGCTTCGCCTTGATCGTGCGCATCGTCCACTCGCCGTTCGGCCAGGTGCTCAAGGCGATCAAGGAAAACGAGCCCCGTGCCATTTCTCTGGGTTACGACGTCGACCGCTACAAGCTGACCGCCTTCGTGCTGTCGGCCGCGCTGGCGGGCCTGGCAGGGTCCACCAAGGCCGTCGTGCTCGGTTTCGAGACCCTCACCGACGTCCACTGGAGCATGTCCGGCCTGGTCGTCCTGATGACCCTGGTGGGCGGCATGGGCACCCTGGTCGGCCCCATCCTGGGCGCCTTCATCATCATCGCGCTGGAAAACAAGCTGGGCGACGTCGGCAATTTCATTGCCCGCACCACGGGCCTGGAGTGGTTCACCACGCTGGGCGAATCGGTGGGCATGGTCACTGGCCTGATTTTCATCGTCTGCGTGCTGCTGTTCCGCCGCGGTATTGTCGGTGAAATCGGCGCGGCGATTGCCGCGGCGACCCGCAGGAAGCGCGCTGCCTGAGTGGTTTGATCCTTGAAGGCAAAAAAGACTGGCAACGCCAGTAATGCCGTTCAGTGAAGACTGAGCGGCATTTTTATTTTGGGGCGTGTAAACGCCGGGGTCTGCTGTTAACCTGCGTGGCGTGACCTTGACCGCGTTATCCACGCATCTTGTTCATAGCGCGGCGTTTGGCCAGTACGGCACCAACGAAATGCTGTATGCCAAACAGCTGATTGACGCGATACCCAACGATTCGCTGACGGTGTTCGATCGCGGCTTCCTCTCGGCTGAAATTCTGTGTGCGCTCACCCGAGGCGGCAGCGAGCGTCACTTCATCATCCCGACAAAGTCGAACACGCGCTGGGAAGTCATTGAGGGCGATGAAAATGGCGATGACTTCACCGCGCATGCGCGTGCCAGTACGGCTGTCGATGCGCAGGCCCGCAAGCGTATCTTGCTCACGTCGCTACGCGATCGATGGCGCTACAAACCCGCCGATATCGCGCATTGCTACACGCGTCGCTGGGGCATCGAAACAAGTTACCGTGAACTCAAGCAGACCATCTATGAGGAACCTTGATTGCCTACAAGCTGATCCGGCTGGAGATCGCCAAAGCTGCCTTGGTCGTCAAATGCGAACCGACCGAAGTGAGCTTCATCCGCGCCCTCCACCTGATCCAGTTTGAGCTTCACTGGGCAGCCGTCACCAGGTCGTACTGCAGGCTGCCCGATGCGATGAAACATGTGCGTGAAAGGCTGCTTAGCCTCCTGAATGACGAACGGCCCGATCGAAAATTCGACCGGGCCGTCAAGGCGGGACCACCGCGCTATGCCACACGCGTTCTACGAAAACCAGCTTAACTGAACAGCATCAGGCGCGCCGGCCGGGTTTTTTTAGAGGCAGAACAGTTACACGGCAGCGGCAGCGCGGCGACGGCGGCTGGTGTAACCGAGCGCAGCCAGGCCAGCGCAGAGCAGCAAACCGGTGGCTGGCTCAGGCACGTCGGTGCTTGGCGGCACGGTGTCTTCAGCGAACGTGATAGTGATGAAACCGGAGTCCCAGATGCCGTTTGGCGAAATATCATCCACGTAATCTTCATAGAATTCCAGCCGCAAGAGTCCGTCGGCGCCGACATTGAAGGACAAGCCTTCCGCGATCAGATCGAGCGTCTCCGCAAACAATGCGGTACCCGGCTCGTCAACGCCGAAGCCGAAATTGAACAAGATGCCCTCGTTCACGCCGGAATCAGAAATGACAAACCCCATCTCTGACAAATAGCTGGGATCGAAGGCAGTCATGGTCACCGAGTAGCTGATCCCGATGACGCTTGCATTGGCGCCCACCTGGTAGTTAAACGTCGGATTGGCTGGGTCGAACAGTTCGCCATTACTTTGAATTCCACTGACATTGATCACCAAAGGTGCGGCGAACACCGAGGCACAAGCGAACAAGGACAGACTTGCGAGAAATTTACTAAAAGCGCGAACTGACATGGATATTCTCCGGTGGCGGGGTTAGGTGATGCTGCCATTTATCTGAGCAAAAAGCATGCCGGACGCTACGCACGTTTGTAAACATTTGAATAATATAAATAAATTATTTGATTGATATATCGACATTTACAGAGTTGTAAAGTTTCCCGACAGATAATTAGCGCATTCATTGCATCCATCTGTACATTGTTGATTCTAAAGAGAAATTTAAAATATTAGTATGCCAATGAAACGGGCGAAAAAAGAGCCGGCATATAAGTCGGCTTCATTTTTGAGACTTTAGTCTTGCGTAAAAAACTACAGCGCAGCACCCTCGCACAGTTTCAGGCTGGCGCCATGGGCGCCAGCCTGCTGCGACATCGCGCGCAGCGCCGCGATCAGCGAGCGGTGCGCCGCCACCCCGGCCATGGCGCCATCGGCGACGGCAAAGGCGACGTTGCCGGCCGCCCTTGCCATATCGCCGCAGCACAACACCCCGTCCACCGTGCTCGCTTGTTGCCCGTCCGTTTGCACGAATTGTCCCAGCGGTCCTTCTTCCATCGCGCATCCCAGCTGCGCCGCCAGCGTATTGCCGACGCTGGTGCGGGGGACCACGAACAGGCCTGCCATGACGCGCCGCCGGCCGTCGGCCAGCGCCGCCAGTTGCGCCGCACTGGGGTCGAAGGCGCGATTGAGAAAGAAGGTGACCTGGCCCCAGTCGCGCGCCAACGCGGCCAGCACGCGACGCTGCGCGCGCGCCAGTTGCAGGGCGGCGGACAGGCCGGCGTAGCTGCCGCCGATGACGATGGCGTCGAAATCACTTTGCTGCCGCGGTACTGGCATGGTGGTGTGCTCCGTGGTTGGCGTATTGGGCATTGAAACGCGCCGACAGGTCGGCCAGGGTGACTTCGGCAAAGCGCGCGATCAGCAGCGCTTTGGCGTCGTCGAACGCGCTGGTGAGCGATTGATTGACCACCCGCTCGACCAGGCACTGCGGTTGCTCGAGCCGGTTGCCCATGGCGAACACGGTCGGTGAGCCGACGCCGATATAAATGTCGCACAAGGTCACCTGGCGCAGATCGACCGTGATGAGCCAGCCGCCACCATGGCCCTTCTAGGAGCCGACGTAGCCGCGTTCGCGCAAGCCGGCGAGGGTGCGCCGCACCAGGGTGGCATTGGTTTGAAGAAAACCAGCAAGTTCGTCCGACGTCAGCGGTCGATCGCTGTGCGCCATGTGCAACAGCAGGTGAAGGATGGAAGATAGGGCAGCCTCTAAAACCAAGTGCAACACCCTTTGCTGTAAGGTGCTGCCATGCCGAAAATCTATACCCATCTGACGACACAGGAGCGCGCCGTCGTGATGACCATGCGGGACGACCAGTG